>CAUQQW010000005.1:0-35905 GCA_963520365.1 uncultured Kingella sp. | reverse complement strand
GACACTCTTGCTTGTTGGAAATGTTATTGGGTGTTTCTTATTTTGTTTAACTATATTGCGCTTGCCAACACACAAAGCAAAAACCGTGTTTCCCTTGCCAGAAACACGGTTTTATTGTGCCAGCCGTTTTCAGGCTGCCTTTTGGCACGCCACCATATAATTCACGCTCACATCATCCTGCAAAAAATACTGCCGCGTGAGCAAGTTAAACGACATTCCGCGCGTGTCCACCACGTCCAGCCCAGCCAGCCGCGCCATGCGTGCCAATTCGGCGGGCGTGATAAATTTTTGCCAGTCGTGCGTGCCTTTGGGCACAAGGTTCAGCACATATTCTGCGCCCAGCACGGCATGCAGATACGATTTGGGATTGCGGTTGATGGTGGAAAAAAACACCCAGCCATCAGGCTTTGCCAGCTTGGCGCAGGCGCGGATGATGGAAGCGGGGTCGGGAACGTGTTCCAGCATTTCCATGCACGTTACCACATCAAACGACTGCGGCATCTCCGCTGCCAAATCTTCCACGCTCTCGCAGCGATAGGCGATGTTGCCCACGCGCTCGGCATCGGCGTGTGCCTGTGCGGTTTTCAGCGACAATTCCGCCATGTCCACGCCCAACACGCTTGCCGCGCCGCGCCGCGCCATGCTTTCGGACAAAATGCCACCGCCGCAGCCCACATCCAGCACCGCCTTGCCTGCCAAGCTGGCGTATTGGTCAATGTAGTCCAAGCGCAGGGGGTTGATGTCGTGCAGCGGTTTGAACTCGCCTGTTTTGTCCCACCATTTATCGGCGATTTGGCTGAACTTGGCGATTTCGTTGGGGTCAACATTGATGGTTTTTTCGTGGGTCATTTTGTTCTCCTTGTTTACAAAAAGGCAGCCTGAAAGTAGGTTTGCGCTCGTTTTTCAGGCTGCCTTATCTCATCACGACTGCTTAAACGTGCGCAGCCACATCACCCACACAATCAGCAACACCGCCGCAAAAAACATCACACTCCACACCGGCAGCGACACGCCCAACACCTTATACACCTCGCCACAAAAGCCCGAATCGCCGCGCAGCAGCGGTTCATACAATTTAAACAACGGCTTGTTTTTCAACAAAAACGACAGCGGCGCACCGCAATCAGGCTGCTCGGCAGGTGGCAGCGATTGCAAATGGATCTGCTTTGCCGCCACCCAAGCGCCAAACACCGCAGGCGCGGAAATCAACACCGCCGCCAGTGTGCGCCCAATCAGCTTGCGATGCGGCAGCGCGATGCAAACCAACGCCAGCAACATTGTCGCCACCAACGCCAAACGCTGCTGGATACACATCACGCACGGGTTCATTTTCAGCACATATTGCCCGAAAAACGAGCCGCACACACCGCCCGCCGCCACCAAAAACACCGCCAACACCGTTAAACGATAGCGCGGCATCGCCCGCAATTTATTCACTAAACTCATGTTGTCATTCCAAAATCATCAAAACCGCGAAGTATAATCCTAATTTTCCCACAAGGCAGCCTGAAATGTCCCCAGCCACCGCACTCGTTATCTTCTCGGGTGGACAAGATTCCACCACCTGTTTATTCCAAGCCATCGCCGACTGCGGCGCAGGCAACGTGCAAACCATCAGCTTTCAATATGGGCAACGCCACGCCATTGAGCTGCAACGCGCCACATGGATAGCGCAAGATTTAGGCGTGCCGCACACCGTGTTGGATTTATCGCTGCTGGGCAGCATCACCCACAACGCCCTGATGGACAGCAACGCCGCCATCCAACAAGCAGGCAACACACCCAACACTTTTGTGGACGGGCGCAACGCGCTGTTTCTGCTCTACGCCGCCATCCACGCCAAAGCGCAAGGCATTCGCCGCATCTACACAGGCGTGTGCGAAACCGACTTTTCAGGCTACCCCGACTGCCGCGACGTGTTCATCAAATCCATGAACGTAACGCTCAATCTCGCCATGGATTATCCGTTTGACATCCGCACGCCGCTGATGTGGCTCACCAAAAAGCAAACTTGGGCGCTGGCAGACCAGCTGGGCGCGTTTGACTACATCCGAGCGCACACCCACACCTGCTACATGGGCGTGGACGGTGGCTGCCACCAATGCCCTGCTTGCATCTTGCGCGAACGCGGTTTGCAAGAATATCTTGCCGAACGCGATGGCGCGTAGGTTTATCCCCCCTTGCGCCAACTCAAAGGCAGCCTGAAAAACGCGCGACACCATGTTTTCAGGCTGCCTTACCTATCCCGCCCTTCTGGGCAACAACCACAACACTGCAAACGCAAACACACTCATCGCCGCAAACGCCCAACTCGGTTGCAACTTATACAAGCCCCCAGCCAACAGCGTTAGCACCGCCACCACCACGCAACTTGCCAGCCCAATATACAACGCCTGCAACTTCGCCATATCCTTTTCAGGCTGCCCCACAATAAACCGCACCATCGTAAAGTGCGACAGGCTAAACCCCGCCGCGTGCATCATCTGCACCGCCAGCAGCAACCACGGATTCACCGTTGCCGCCATCAGCAGCCAGCGCCCCATCGTGAGCAGCGCCGAAATCTGCATCAAGCGCACAATCTCCACGCCGCCCAGCAGTCGCCGAGAAAAGAAAAACAACACAATCTCCGCCACCACCGCCACGCTCCACAGCCAACTAATCTGCTGCGGCGCCAGCCCAGCCGACTGCCAATAAATCACGCCATAAGTGTAATACGCCGCATGGCTGCCCTGAATCAACGACACCGCCAGTAGCATCCCCCGCGTTTCAGGCTGCCGCAACAGCGCCATATAGCCCAACGACGCTTCCTGCGATGCCACCGCCCGATTGTGCAAAGCAGGCACCGCCTGTGGCAGCTGCATCACCCCATGCACCAACAGCAAAACCACCATCAAATAAATCAACTGCTCCGCGCCAAACTGCGCCACCACCCAACCCGACAACAACGCCCCAAAAATATACGCCCCCGAGCCGCACAACCGCGCCCGCCCATAATCCAAACCAATCTGCTTTTGCCAAGCGCTCGCCGCCGTCTCGTTCAACAGCATTTCGCCGCCATTAAAGGCAAAAAACAGCCAAACCAACACCACCAACAACCACGCCCAGCCAACGCTTGCCGCAGCCGACAACAACGCCAGCACCGAAGCCCAAGTCGCCAGCCGAATCGTGGGCAACAATAATGCCAACTGCCCTACCCGCTTAGACAACAACAGCCCGCCCAAAAAGCGAAACAAATACGCCGACGACATCACCACCGCAATAAACAGCTCCGAATAATGATGGCTCTGCAACCACAACGGAAAAAACGGCTGTATCACGCCAAACGCGCAAAAATAGCCAAAAAAATTCAACGCCAGCCAAGAAAAAGCAGGAATCTGGATAGGTGGCTTCATGGTAAAACCTTGTTTGCAAAATTAAACTTGAACATTATTCGTCTGCGAACTTCCATAAGGCAGCCTGAAATCTAAAATGGAACGGCGGCGAGCCGCCAAATGGCTTATTAAAGGGTATTACTGGTTTACTCAAATACCAGCGAGCCGCCAACGCTCCATCGGTTGCAGGTTTCGCAAAGGTTTCAGGCTGCCCTGCCCTACTTTGCCTGCTCGTCCCGCTAATCACTGCCCACAATAAACTTTCAGGCTGCCTTATCCACATGACAAGGCAGCCTGAAAACCATTATTCAATTAAAGCGCGCGCTCAACCGCCGTTCTAATCCATTCTGTCAAATGGCTGGGCATCACGCCCCACACCAGCAACAGCAAAGCATTGGCAGAAAGCACCCATTTGGCAGCGAGCGTACCGCTCATGGGCTCGTGTTGCGTTGCATCTTCAAAATACATCACGCGCACCACGCGCAGATAATAGAACGCCCCCACCAAGCTCATCACCACGGCAAACACCGCCAACAGCGTTGCCCACGGATATTGCGCGGCAACCAGCGCTTTCAGCACGGCGAATTTAGCGTAAAAACCAGCCAGCGGCGGAATGCCCGCCATGCTAAACAGCGCCAGCAGCATCAAAAACGCATACCACGCATTGCGCTGGTTTAGCCCCGCCAAATCGCTGATTTGATTGCACTCGTGATGCTGATTGCTCACCGCCATCAACACACCAAAGCCCGTTAAGCTCATCAAGGTATATACGATTGCATAGAACACGGCAGCCTGAAAACCAATTTGCCCGCCCACAAAGCCCAGCAACACAAAGCCCATGTGCGACACGGTAGAAAAGGCAAACATACGTTTCACATTGGTTTGCATAATCGCCGCCAAATTGCCCACCAGCAGCGACAACGCCGCCAGCGCGGCAAACAGCAATTGCCAATCGCCTTTGCTCAAAACCAAGCCACTCACCAAAATGCGGAAAGCAAAAATGGTGGCTGCAATCTTAGGCACCGAGCCGATAAACGCCGCAACCGATGTTGGCGCACCTTGATACACATCAGGCACCCACATATGAAACGGCACCGCGCCAAATTTAAACGCCACCGCCGCCACAATAAACAGCACGCCCAGTTTCAACAGCCAGCCGTTCACATTGCCGCTTTGGGCAGCCTGAAAAATCTCAGCAAAATTCAGGCTGCCTGTTGCTCCGTAAACCATAGACACGCCGTATAGCAAAATGCCCGAAGCCAACGCGCCCAACACAAAATATTTTAACGCTGCTTCGGCAGCGCGCACAGAATCGCGTTGCAGCGCAATCATGGCATACAGCGACAGCGACAGCAGCTCCAAGCCGATGTAGGCAACCAAAAAATGCCCCGCGCTAATCATCACGCTCATGCCTGCGCAGGCAAACATCGCCAAGGTGTAATACTCGCCTTTAAAAATGCCGCGCAGCTGGTTATAAGGCTTGGCGTAAACAAACAACGTCGCCGTGCCCAGATACACCGCCATTTTTGCAGTTTGCGAGATGCCGTCTGCAATATAAAAGCCATTGAACGCCACAACAGGCGTACTTGCCCACACCGCCAATTGCGCGCCCGCTGCCGCAAGCATTACGATGATGCTCAGCCAATGCGTGATAAAGCGGTTGTTTTCGCTGGTCCACAAATCCAGCAGCAACACGCCAAAAAGACCAATCAGCAGCACGATTTCAGGTGTGGCTGCACTTAAATTCAAACTTGTCCAATCCATATTCCACCTCAAATCTTGCTTTGCGCGATTTGCGCCATTAAGTTGTCTGCCGCTTGGTGTATCACGGCGATAAACGGCTCAGGCAGTACGCCCATGCCCAACACGGCAACCGCCAAAATCGCCAAAATAGCGAATTCGCGCGCGTTGATGTCTTTCATGTTTTTTACTTCGGGATTATGAATCTCGCCAAAAATCACGCGTTTATACATCCAAAGCGTGTAGCTCGCGCCCCAAATCAGCGTGGTAGCGGCGATGGCACCAATCCACAAGCTGTAATGCGTTGCACCAACAATCACCATAAATTCGCCCACAAAGCCCGATGTGGCAGGCAAGCCAGCGTTTGCCATGCCAAACAGCATCATAAAGGCAGCAAATTTCGGCATCACGTTCACCACGCCGCCGTAATCGGCAATATTGCGCGTGTGCAAGCGGTCATACATCACACCAATACACATAAACATTGCAGCGGAAACAAAGCCATGCGAAATCATCTGCATAATCGCGCCTTTAAACGCCCAGCTTTCAGGCTGCCCATTTTGCATAAACAGGAAAAAGCCCAGCGTAACAAAACCCATGTGGCTGATTGATGAATACGCCACCAGCTTTTTCATATCGGTTTGCACCAGCGCCACCAAGCCGATATACACCACCGCAATCAGGCTCAACGCGATGACCACAGGCGCAAAATAATGCGAAGCATCGGGCAAAATCGGCAAAATAAAACGCAAGAAACCATATGCGCCCACTTTCAGCGTAATCGCCGCCAACACCATAGAACCGCCCGTTGGCGCTTCAACGTGGGCATCGGGCAGCCATGTGTGCACCGGGAACATCGGCACTTTCACCGCAAACGACAAGAAAAACGCAATAAACAAAAGCTGTTGCACGCCCAATGGAATGTGCTTAATCGCCTGCAAATCGGCAATCGCAAAGCTGCCATTGGCTTGGTTGGAGAGATAAATCAGCGCCACCAGCATCAGCAGCGAGCCCAGCAGCGTGTAGAGAAACAGCTTCATTGCGGCATACATTCTGCGCTGCCCGCCCCACATACCAATAATCAAATACAGCGGAATCAGCATGCCTTCAAAAAAAGTGTAGAACAAAATGGCATCTTGCGCGGCAAATGCGCCGTTAATCAACCCGCTCATAATCAAGAACGCCGCCATATATTGAGCGGGGCGTTTTTGGATGACTTCCCAGCCCGCCAGTACCACCATCAGCGTGATAAACGCGTTCAAAATGATAAACAGCACCGAAATGCCGTCCACGCCCAGCGCGTAGTTCAAATTGAGCGCAGGTATCCATGCGTGCATTTCGGTAAATTGAAAGCCAGCGTCTGCACGGTTGAAATGGGTAAATAGCGGCAGCGTTACTGCAAAACTCGCCATCGCGCCGATTAGCGCAAGGATGCGCGCCAATGGGGCTTTGTCGTCTGAACCAGTCGCCAGCACCAGCACGCCTGCCAATATCGGCAGCCAAATGGCTAAGCTGAGTAAGTTGTTGAAAAGCATAGTATCGCCTGTTTTCTCTTATATTTAGTTGAAATGATTGAAAGGGGTTTGTGCGTTTCAGGCAGCCTGAAAACGAACGAAGTGAGTTTCAGCGAAGCTAAAACCGCAGGCTTCAACAAGGTTAAAACTATTTGAACCACAGCCCCCAAAAGAACGCCGCCACCATCACCAGCAAGCCGAACACCATCACAGCGGCATAGGTGTAGATAAAACCTGTTTGCGCTTTGCGCACTTGCGCGGCGACTGCGCCAACAAATTTTGCCGAGCCATTCACAATGCCGTTATCAATAATCAGCGTGTCGCCCACTTTCCAGAACAGATTGCCCAACACGCGCGCGCCGCGAGCAAACACATTGAAATAAATCGTATCCAAATAATATTTATTATCCAGCAGCGTATAAACAGGCTTAAAGGCAGCCTGAATTTTGGCAGGCAGGTTTGGCTTGGCAACATACAAGAACCATGCGGCAACCACGCCCGCAATCGCCAGATACAACACAGGCGAAGTCAAGCTGTGCGACACCATTGCCATTGCGCCGTGGAATTCGGCTTTCATGTGCTGCATTACAGGATGCGCTTCGTGGTTCACAAAAATCACATCTTTAAAGAAATCGCCATACAGCAGCGGCTCAATGGTCAATGCGCCGATAATCACAGACGGCACCGCCAAAAACACCAGCGGAAACGTTACCACCCAAGGGCTTTCGTGCGGATTATCGTTGGGCGACAAGCCGTGATGATGTTCATCGCCATGATGCGCATCGTGCGCTGCTTCGCGCCAGCGTTCTTTGCCGTGGAACACGATAAAGTATTGGCGAAACGCATAAAACGCGGTAACAAACACGCTCGCAAACACGGCAAAATAGGCAAAGCCGCTGCCTGTTAAATGGCTCATTTTCACAGCTTCAATAATGCTGTCTTTGGAATAAAAGCCCGAGAAAAACGGCGTGCCGATCAGCGAAAGATTGCCCAGCAGCATGGTGAACCATGTAATCGGCATATATTTACGCAGGCCGCCCATGTTGCGCATATCTTGGTCGTGGTGCATGCCGATGATTACCGAACCTGCCGCCAAGAACAGCAAGGCTTTGAAAAAGGCGTGCGTCATCACATGGAACATGGCAACGGAATATGCCGACACGCCCAGCGCAACGGTCATATAGCCCAGCTGCGACAAAGTGGAATAGGCAATCACGCGTTTAATATCGTTTTGGATGGTGCCCAAAAAGCCCATAAACAGCGCAGTAATCGCGCCGATAACCATGATCACGCTCAGGGCGGTGGTACTGAGTTCATACATGGGCGACATGCGCGACACCATAAACAAGCCTGCGGTTACCATCGTGGCGGCGTGAATCAGCGCGGAAATGGGGGTGGGACCTTCCATGGAATCGGGCAGCCAAACATGCAACGGAAATTGCGCGGATTTACCCATCGCGCCGACAAACAGCAGCAGGCAGGTTACGGTGATTAAATCGGTGCCGAGAAATTGCATGCCGACCACGTTGGGCAAATAGGCGAACACGTCTTGATAGCGCAGGCTGCCGCCGAAATAGCCCAAAACCAAGCCGATGCCGAGCAAGAAGCCGAAATCGCCAACGCGGTTCACCAAGAAGGCTTTTAAGTTGGCAAAGGTGGCGGAAGGTTTTTTGAAGTAGAAACCAATCAGCAGATAAGACACCAAGCCCACGGCTTCCCAGCCGAAGAATAGCTGGATAAAGTTGTTGGACATGATCAGCATTAACATGCTGAATGTAAACAAGGAGATATAGCTGAAAAAGCGTTGGTAGCCGACTGCTTCGTCGTGCATATAGCCGATGGTGTAGATGTGTACCATCAGCGAAACCACGGTTACGACCACCATCATCATGGCGGTAAGGCTGTCCACCAAGAAACCGACGGGGAATTCCACGCCGCCCATGGTGAGCCATGTGTAGATGTTTTCATCAAATTTGGCGCGCGTGCCGGTGGCAAAGCCATACAGCACAAATAGCGACAAGACGGCGGAAACGGCTACGCCCAAGATGGTGGCGGTGTGCGCGCCTTTATGGCCGATTTGGTTGCCGAACAGCCCTGCTAACAGGCAGCCTGCAAGCGGAGCGAGGGCGATGGTGAGGTATAAAGTCATGTCGTTCATGGTGAACCTTTTTTATTTCAAATGGTTTGGGTGTTTTAGCTTTGCAACTCCGCTTCGCTACGCAGGCTGCCTTTGGGCTTGGCACAAGGCTGGTTAATGCTTTTTCAGGCTGCCTATTAAAAATCTACCATCTTTCGCAAGGTGTTACCGTTGCGCGTAGTTAGGCTTAGCCCAAGTTGCTTTTCCAAAAACGCATTGCTCAATTTGCTGCGAGAAGCGTCCTGCGGAATGTAGAGATACGCGGCGCATGGGCAGATATGCAATTTTTCATCGCCGAAATCCTGCGCGGCTAAATCCCTCGTATCAACTAGCGGCGCGTTGCACAGCGTGAAAAACACGCGCTTGGGGTCGTATGTGCTGCCTGAAAACGGGTTGCCGTTTAATATTTCGCGCAACTGGTTGGGTGTTTTGACGATAACTGCCAAATCTACATTTAGATGTGTGTGCAGCAACTCGTGTATTCGCGTGGCGGTTTCATCTGCTGCCCATTTACTTTCCAGCGCAATATTGCCGCTCTGTATCCATGTTCGCACATTGTTAAAACCGTTATCGCCCAACACGATGCGGACATCTGCCATTTTGACGGCGTTTTTTCCGCTTGGCATCACGCCGCGCAAGAATGCGATAAGGGTTTGGCTACTCATGGTTACATCTTTCAAAGGGTTTTAACTGAGTTGAAATACTGTTTTCAGACTGCCTTTTGCTGTTTAGGCAGCCTGAAAACTATCCTTTCAAGCTATCCAAATCGCTAATATCAATGCTGTTGCGGTTGCGGTACACCAGCACCATAATCGCCAAACCAATCGCGCTTTCGGCAGCAGCCACGGTCAGCACGAAAAATACGAATACCTGCCCTGCGGTGTCGCCCAAATATTGCGAGAAGGCGATAAAGTTAAAATTCACCGCCAGCAGCATCAGTTCAATAGACATCAGCAGCACCAGCACGTTTTTGCGGTTCATAAAAATGCCCATCGCGCTGATGCCGAACAGCAAGGCGGCGAGTACCAAATAATGCGTGAGCGTAATCATGCTTGGGTCTCCTCGTTGGTTTCAGGCTGCATGGGGACGGGTGTTTCCGATGGCATGGAAACCAAGCGCATACGCCCTTCGTTGGGGTTTACCCGCACTTGCAAGGCTGGGTCCATGTATTTGGTGCGGGTGGATTTGCGGTGCACCAGCGCAATGGCGGCGACCATGCCGAGCACCAGTAGCACGGACGCGAGTTCAAACGGCAGCAGGTAGGTGGTGTAAATTTGCACGCCCAAATCGCGCACGTTGCTGTAATCGGCGGGGATGTCTTTCATCGCGCCAAAGGCGGCAAGATTGGTGTCGGGCGCAAGAAAAATCATAATCAGCAAGGCTGCCATCAAAACACCCACGGTCAGCGCAATGGGCGCGTGCCGCCAGAAGCCTTTGCGCATTTCTTCAATGTCAATGTTCAGCATCATCACGACAAACAGGAACATCACCATCACCGCGCCAACGTAAACCACCACCAGCGTGATGCCGAGAAACTCGGCTTGCATCAGCATCCACATCATCGCGCTCACGCAGAAAGTAAGCACCAGCCACAAGGCGGCGTGGACGGGGTTTTTGGCGGTTACGGTTTTGAGCGCGCTAAACAGAATAACGGCGGCAAAGGTGTAAAACAGGATTAGAGGGAAGCTCATAGCGGGGGTTCCAGTTTAGATTGGGTTAGTTTTCAGGCTGCCTTAATGACGTGAGCCAATGTCGGCATCTTCATCGCTGCCTTGGAGCAAACGGGTTAATTCATCGCACAGCACGATTTTGCCGTCTGCATCAAATTCAAATTGCGCCAGCACTTGCACGGCAATTTCACTGCCATCGTTTTTCTTGGCGCGCACAATATGGTTGCTAAACACCACATTGCCCTCTTCTGCCAGCGCGAGAAATTCGGTTTGGGCGGTGGCAATATGCTGCTTTTGCGCGTGCATATGCGCGATAAACGCGGCCAAATCCAGCGTTTTGCCGTCCACTTTTTGTAGGTATTGCGCGGCAAACAGTTGGCGGATTGCGACTTCATCAACTTCGCGGCTGCCTACAATGTCTTGAAACACGCGGCGGATAAGGTCTTTTTTGTTCATGGTGTGGTCTCTATGGCGGGCGTTTGGGATTGGCGAACCCATTTTCAGGCTGCCTATTTATTTGCCAACTGCACAACGGCTTGGCGTATCCAATCGCGCAATTCATCGCCGTTGTCTAACGCGGTTTCGGGCAGGCGGTAATACGGCAGCGGAATGTCGCGTATGCCGCCTGTGGTTTTGTCGGTGCGGCGGCTGATAAGCGGTTCGCCCAAATCGGCGTGCGGCGCGGGGTATTTGAGATACAGCTCGTTGCGGCGGCTCAAAATCGCCACCATTGCGCCGTAATGGCAAAAGCCTACACCGCCAAACATTCGTTTGCGCGTGATGCCGCCCAGCGGGGCGAGTTGTTCGGCGATGTGGTTGGCAAGTTCGGGAGAAGCGGGCATGGTGGGCTTTCGGAGTTTTCAGGCTGCCTGAAATCAACGATACGGCGCGTCTGCCGCTTTGCGCTTGGCGATTTCGGCTTCGTATTTGTCGCCAATCGCCAGCAAAATCGGTTTGGTCATGTGCAAATCGCCCTTTTTCTCACCGTGGTATTCAAAAATATGCGTTTCCACAATGGCATCGGTGGGGCAGGCTTCTTCGCAGAATCCGCAGAAAATACATTTGGTTAAGTCAATATCGTAACGCGTGGTGCGGCGGGTGCCGTCTTCGCGTTCTTCGGATTCGATGTTAATCGCCATCGCAGGGCAAACAGCTTCGCACAGTTTGCAGGCGATGCAACGCTCTTCGCCGTTCGGATAGCGGCGTTGCGCGTGCAGCCCGCGAAAGCGCACCGATTGCGGCGTTTTTTCTTCGGGGAAGTAGATGGTGTCTTTGCGGGCGAAGAAGTTTTTGAGCGTTACGCCCATGCCTTTAACGAGTTCGCCGAGCAGGAAGGTTTTGACTAGGTTTGCCATTGGGTTTGTATCCTCCGTTTAGGGGATTTTGGTGTTTGGTTTTAAACTTTGCTGAAACTTGCGTTGTGCGTTTTCAGGCTGCCTTGCCGTGTCAGGCGGTACGCTTGACGATAAAGGCGTTTTCGGCTTTTTCAAAGCCAATTTTCGGGTAATAGTCCATCGCAGCGGGGGCGGAAAGCAGAATCAGGGCGACTTTTTCGCCGATTTGCGCCTGTGTGCGGCGGACGAGTTCGCGGCCGATGCCCTGATGCTGGCAGGCAGTATCGACGGCAAGATCAGACAGATAGCAGGCGTAGGCGAAGTCGGTAAGCGAGCGGGCAACACCGACAAGGTTCGCACCATCCCATGCCGTCCACAGGATGTCGGCCTGATCGAGCATGGTTTGCAGGCGCGGCAGGTCGGTAGTGGGACGGCGGATGCCGGAACGCTCGAGTACGCCCGCGAACTGTTCGGCGGTAATGGTTTTGCTGTTGCTGTATTCGATCATTTGCTTGTCCTTTTTTCAGGCTGCCTTTTCAGGCTGCTTTTGCTTTTCAGGCGGCCTGTTACGCTAGTACCCGATATTGCACCAAGCTGTCGGCGGTTTTGGTGGGCAAAAACTTGGTAACGGTATATTCGGCCAGCCCTGCGCGGTGGAACGGGTCTTCGGCGATGATTTGCTCCACCTGCTCGCGGCTGTCTGCCTGCATCAGGATGATGCCGCCTGTGCGCGGTTGCTTGCGCCCTGACATCAGGAACAAACCTGCGCGGTAGTAGCGTTCCAAATAGGCGATGTGTTCGGGCAGCGCGGCTTCAATATCGGCAAGCGGTTTAATGTATTCAAGTGAAATGATAAACATGGAGTTTCCTTTTTCAGGCTGCCTTACGGCATCAAAGTACCCGCTCTTCTTTACCGAACCACATCACAGAATGCTGCAAGTCCACAAACTCAGCTTCGTCCTCTCGCAGTGCAGCCAATGCTGCTTGCCCTGCTTCGGTTTCGCGAGCACGTTGAAAATCTGCACGACTGTCGTACCACAGCTCGCCCATCGCATCAAATGTAAACGGTAGCGTTTCGCGCTGGGTGGCAGGCTGCCCGCTTGTTTGCAAGGGCAGCGTTTTAGCGTATTGGCGAATACTCAACGCATCTTTGAAGCCCAACACTTTTTCGGAATGTTGCTGCCAACGAGTGATAAAGGCTTCTGTGCTAAGTTCTGGTTTCTTTTTAACCAACATAATGATTTTGAACATTCTCTTTTCCTTTTTCAGGCTGCCTTATTCCGCTGCGCCCACCCATTCTAAAAACTGCTGCTCCGTCATTTTGGGCGTATCGTCTGCCAAGTGATAATACGGTGGCTGGCAATCGGTAAAAATTTGCAGCGTTAGGGCGAAATCGGCATGATCGGCAAATAATCCCGCGTTTACATACCATGCTTCGTCCATACCACTTTCGGGCAGCAGGTGGAAATAAAGCTGGGTGCCGCATTGTTTGCAAAAGGTGCGCTCGCCCCAATCCGATGAGCGGAAGCTGCCGATGTGTTCTGCGCCATGAATTTGCGGCTTGCCATCGGCAGTTAACGTAAACGATGCCGCGCCCGTGCGTTGGCGACATTTGCCGCAATGGCAGGCATGAACTTCGTGATTGTGTTGTACTTCTAGCGACACATTGCCGCATTGACATTGGGCTTTCATTATTTTGTCCTTTTGGTTTTC
The DNA here is from genome assembly GCA_963520365.1 of uncultured Kingella sp. GTDB lineage: Bacteria > Pseudomonadota > Gammaproteobacteria > Burkholderiales > Neisseriaceae > Kingella_B. The sequence goes on along the minus strand of CAUQQW010000005.1, from coordinate 22,426 downwards.
AGGCTGCCTGAAATTATTTCCACAAGCTCAACGGCGAAACCATCCACGCGCCGTAAAACACGATGGCAACAAAGCCTACGGGAATCAACACTTTCCAACCCAAGCGCATGATTTGGTCGTAGCGGTAGCGCGGGAAGGTGGCGCGAATCCACAAATAGCCATACAGCACAAACGCCATTTTGCCAAACATCCACAACGCGCTTGGCGTGCCGATGATGCCCCAGCTTTGCGGGAAGGGCGAGAGCCAGCCGCCTAGGAACAGCAGCGCGGTGAGCGCGCCCACCAAAATCATGAAAATGTATTCGGCAAGGAAAAACAGCGCAAAGGCAAAGCCCGAATATTCCACATGGTGCCCTGCCACGATTTCGCTTTCGCCTTCGGCAACGTCAAACGGCGCGCGGTTGGTTTCGGCAACGGCGGAAATCAGATACACCAAAAACACGGGAAACAGGGTAAACCAGTTCCACGAGAATATTGAACCGCCTGCGATGCCTTTGGCTTGCGCGGCAACGATTTCGTTAAAATTCAGGCTGCCTGAAACCATAATCACGCACACCAGTGCGGCAGACATGGCAATTTCATAAGAAATGGTTTGCGCGGAAGCCCGCATCGCGCCGAGCATGGCGTATTTGGAGTTGGACGCCCAGCCCGCAATAATCACACCGTAAACGGATACCGAAGTAATCATCAGGATATACAGCAAGCCCACGTCTATATTAGTGAGCAGCCATTTTTCGTTGAACGGAATCACCGCCCACGCGGCAAACGACGGCGCCAGCGAGAGCATCGGCCCGATGTAAAACAGATAGCGGTTGGACGCGCTGGGTCGGGTTACTTCTTTAAACAGCAGCTTCAACACATCGGCAAACGGCTGGATTAAGCCCCAAGGACCGGTTACGTTCGGGCCAACACGAAGCTGCATAAAGCCGATGACTTTGCGTTCAAAATAGGTGAGATAGGCAACGGTTAAAATCAGCGGAATCAGGATGATGACGATTTTGACCACAATCGCCACCACCAAGCCGATGTCGCTGCCGAGTGCGCCCATGCCGAGCGTTTGGGCAAATAGAGATTGAAACCACTCTTGCATTTTCAGGCTGCCTTTCTTAATTCAATCACATTCATCATGCCGCCCAACGGCGCATTTATCGGATGCTCGGGCAGGAATACCACGTTTTCAGGGAGCGTGTCGTCTGCTTGCAGGGTTACGAACACTTCAACCGCATTGCCTTGGCGCGTGGCAATGGCGATTTCGCCATCGGCTAGACCCAGCTGCGCCAGCGTTTTCGGATGGATGGCAGCGCGCGGCTCGGCAGCATGGCTGGTTTGTTGCAACGATGCGGCGCGGCGCACAATGGGATCGGTGTGATAAATGCCCACGCCACCCACGCGTACCAACTCGCCTTTGCCTGCCAACAAACGGCTGGCTTTGGCAGGCATTTCGCTGTCGTTGTTTAGTTTTTCTGGCAACTGCGCCACATCGCCCAAGGCTTCGGCTAATACATCGGCGCTGGTTTCAAAATCAAAGCCATCCAGCTCAAACACATTGCCCAAAACGCGCAACACCTTCCACAAGGGACGGCTGTCGCCCAAGCCTTTAACTACGCCGTGGAACGACTGCAAACGCCCTTCCATGCTGATAAAGCTGCCCGATGTTTCGGTGAACGGCGCAATCGGCAGCAACACATCGGCTACGTCCAGCAGCGTTTCGCTTTCATACGCACTAAACGCCAACACGCTGCCCGCTTGTTTCAGCGCGGATACGGCTGCCGCGCCGCCTACGATGTCGTGTTCTGGGTCAATATTCAGCAGCATCACGGCGCGTTTGGGCGTGGCAATCATCTCGCCAATCGCCGCGCGGTTGATGCCGATGATGTCCGCACCCACGCTGTTGGCGGCTTGCGGCAAAATGCCCAAAATCGCGCCTGTTTCACGTGCCAGCTTTTGCGCGGCAAGGTAAATATTGCCGTAATCGGGATGATTTTGCGCTTCTGCGCCCAGCAAGATAGCAGCGCGTTCAGCGTTTTTCAGGCTGCCTGAAACATCGTGCGTCAATTCTTGCGCGGCACTGTTCAGATAATTTGCCCATTCGCTGGGGTGCAATGTTGTTTGGGCTCGCAAAGGCATGTGCAAGGTTTCGCGGCTGCTGGCAACAATGTCCAACGCCATGCCCGCTTTGGCGGCGCGGCGCAAGCGAGCGGTGAGCAGCGGCTGCTCTTGGCGCAATCTCGCGCCCACCACCAACACGGCATCGCAGCCAGCAAGCTGTTCAATGCTTTGCCCCAGCCATGCCGCGCCTTTCAGGCTGCCTGAAACGCCGTTATCCGCTGCGCGAAGCTGCGCGGTGGTGTGGGTGATGTTTAAGCCTTGTGCCAATTTGTTTGCCAGATACAGCTCTTCCACCGTGTTCATCGGGTTTGCCCACAGCGCGATTTCGCCCGCGCCGTATTCTTTGGCAACGCAAGACAAGGTGTGGCGCACATATTCCAGCGCGGTTTGCCAATCCACGGTTTTCCATTCCCCGCCGTGTTTGATTTTGGGCGCAACAAGGCGGCTTTCGTGGTTTAAGCCTTCGTAGGCAAAGCGGTCTTTATCAGACAACCAGCATTCGTTAATCGCTTCGTTTTCCAACGGCAACACACGGCGCACGGTGTGTTCTTTGGTTTGCACTTCTAAATTAGTGCCCAAGGCATCGTGCGCAGAAATGGATTTGCGGCGGCTCAGCTCCCAAGTGCGCGCGTTAAAGCGGAACGGCTTACTGGTGAGCGCGCCCACGGGGCAAAGGTCAATCACGTTGCCCGATAGCTCGGTTTCCACAGCCTTGCCAATAAACGGCAAAATTTCCGACCATTCGCCGCGATTGGCGATGCCGATTTCTTGCTCGCCCGCGATTTCTTCGGTGAAACGGACGCAGCGTGAACAATGGATGCAGCGCGACATTTCTTGCGTAGAAATCAACGGCCCCATTTCTTTGGGCTTAACGGCGCGTTTTTCTTCAATATAGCGGCTGGTGGTTTTGCCATAGCCCACCGCCAAATCTTGCAGCTGACACTCGCCGCCCTTGTCGCACACAGGGCAATCCAATGGGTGGTTGATGAGCAAAAATTCCATCACGCCCGCTTGGGCTTGCTTTGCCATATTGGAATGGGTGTGCACCACCATGCCATCCGTTACAGGCGTGGCGCAGGCGGGCAGCGGTTTGGGCGCTTTTTCCACTTCCACCAAACACATACGGCAGTTGGCAGCGATGGATAGTTTTTTGTGGTAGCAGAAGTGAGGGATGTAGGTGCCGAGCTTCTGCGCGGCTTCGATCACCGTCGCACCCTGCTCTACCGAGACTTCTTTACCGTCGATCTGGATTTGTAACATGGTGGTTTCCTAGTTACGGGGTTTTCTTCAAATGGGTAATGGTTTGCGGCTTTCAGACGGCCTTGGGGTGTTTTTTCGCTTCGCTGAAACTTGCGTTGCCCGTTTTCAGGCTGCCTTACAGCCGCTTGGAGCGGCTTGTCGGATACGAGTATCCGAACTACGGGTTTCAGACGGCCTTTTACGTTTCAGGCTGCCTTTGTGTTTCTGTTGGGTCTAGACCCAACCTACGCTTGCTGTTTTTATGCCGCAGGCTGCTTTCATTGCGCCCGATATTGATCCAGCAGAGCTTTGGCTTCACGCAGCCCCAGCCCGAATTGCAGGCGGATGGCTTTGATGTCGGCCACATTGTTGCCCTTCAAGTTCTGTCCGAGCCACGCGGCAACTTCGGGATTGCCCAGCAGCAGGGCGGCGATTTTGTCTGCGTCCGACTGCGCCTTAGCCTTCTGAATATAGCTGACGACCACATAGCCGACCACCGCGCCGAGCGCGACAACGCTCATATCTGCCATATCTTGACTCCTGTTTCAGGCAGCCTGCACAGTGTTACCGCCACCATTGTGTTGAATAAGCAGGCAACACGTGGATGGAATTGTATATTTTGTACTGTCCGTTTTCCCTGACCAGCTTGAAACGGGCTACACCGTCCGTCTTGCCGAAATCAGCGGATACCGTGTTGCCCTGCACCGTAAACTTGGGCGTATGCCACATAAAGCCGCCGTTGCCGGGTTCCGACCAAAGACCGCTGTAACATCTGGGAATCACCGCGCTGCAATCATCATCCGCCTGAAAACGCCCTTTCTCTTGATTCAGCACCGCAACTGCCGTCCTGCTGAGGAAGCGTTTGGTCGCCGTATCGGCGGTTTTTTCATTAAGACACGCACCTTTGGCGTTGCAGTCCAAAAATCCTTTGACCACTGCAATTTTTTGGGCATCTTCATGATTTCCAGCCAATGCCTGCGGCGTGTTCCATGTGGCAAATGCGGTAAATAGAATCCATGCGGCTGTTTTTTTCATCAGTCTTTCCTTGCTATAACAAAAAATAACTCGCGCCATCTCAAAAATTTCAGGCTGCACTATATGGCTAACACCATTTATGAGGCTTTATCGGCATGCCGTGTTCAATGTAATGGACAAACTCTTCACGGAAATGTTTGGTAAAGCCCCGCACGGGGAACACCGCAGCATCGGCTAACGCGCAGATAGTGCGCCCTGCCATATTGTTGCCGATGCTGTCTAGCAAGTCCAAATCTTCCATGCGCCCTTTGCCGTTGGCGATGCGGTGCACAATGCGATATAGCCAGCCCGTGCCTTCGCGGCAAGGCGTGCATTGTCCGCACGATTCTTCTTGGTAAAAATAGCTCAATCGCTCCAAGGCTTTGACCATGCACACGTCTTCGTCCATCACAATCACCGCGCCCGAGCCAAGCATGGAACCTGCTTTGGCGATGCTGTCGTAGTCCATGTTCAGTCCCATCATAATCTCAGCAGGCAACACGGGCGCAGACGAGCCACCCGGTATCACGGCTTTTAATTTTTTGCCGCCGCGCACGCCGCCAGCCATTGCCAACAATTCGGCAAACGGCGTGCCGAGTGGAATTTCGTAGTTACCAGGGCGTTCAACGTGTCCCGAGATGGAAAACAATTTGGTGCCGCCCGCTTTTTCTATACCGATGTCGGCAAAGGTTTGCCCGCCATCGCGCAAAATAAACGGCACGGATGAGAAGGTTTCGGTGTTGTTGATGGTGGTGGGCTTGCCATATAAGCCGAATGAAGCAGGGAACGGCGGCTTAAAGCGCGGCTGCCCTTTTTTGCCTTCAAGACTTTCCAGCAGCGCGGTTTCTTCGCCGCACACATACGCGCCGTAGCCATGATGGGCAAACAGTTCAAACGAAAAATCGCTGCCCAAAATATTTTGCCCCAGCAAATTGGCTTCGCGTGCTTGCGCCAACGCAGCTTCAAAACGCTTGTAGCCTTCAAAAATTTCGCCGTGGATATAGTTATAGCCCGCAGACGCGCCCATGGCGTAGCCACCGATGATCATGCCTTCAATCAGCGCGTGTGGGTTGAACATAATGATGTCGCGGTCTTTGAATGTGCCCGGTTCGCCCTCGTCGGTGTTGCAGACAACGTATTTTTGTCCGTCAAACGCGCGTGGCATAAAGCTCCATTTCAAGCCTGTGGGGAAACCCGCGCCGCCGCGCCCGCGCAAGTTAGACGTTTTAAGCTCGTTGATGATGTCGTCTTGCGGCATTTTTTCGCTGATGATTTTGCGCAGGGCTTGGTAGCCGCCGCGTTTGATGTATTCGTCTAGCGCCCAGCAGTTGGGGTCTTGGGTGTTTACATCTTTAAAAATCACACCTGATTGGTAGATTGCCATGTGTTTTACCTATTCTGTGTCAGGCAGCCTGAAACGGGGCATTGCCTTGTTTTTATGATGTTTTTGTTAGCAGACTGAATTTCAGGCTGCTTTTGTTGATGACAAGATGAACATCAATACGGCTCATTTCATTTATTCCGCAGCCTAATCAACATGGCTTGCACTTCGGGGTTCCGCAATAAGGCTTGCATAGCCTCTTTGGCTTCTTGGGGATTTCCTTTTTGCGCTGCTTGCTGTTTCTGAAACGTTTGAGCAAGCGCAGAATGTTGAAGCAACATAATCAGTCCTTATTATGTTTTAGATTTATCTTTACTGGGTTCTGTTTATTTGAGGCAGCCTGAAAATGGGCTGCGTGTTGTTTTTAAATAATTTTTTGATTTTCAGGCTGCCTAAAACCCCCTACTCCAACTCCGCCAGCTTCGCCTCAATCGCCTCTTCCGTCATAAAACTGCACATGCTGTGATTGTTCACCAGCATCACAGGCGCATCGCCACACGCGCCCATACATTCGCCTTCCACTAACGTGAACTTGCCATCCGCCGTGGTTTCGCCATAATCAATGCCCAGCTTTTCTTTCAAATATTCTCCCGCATCCACGCCGCCGCGCAACGCGCAGGGCAAATTGGTACAAACGGTTAATTTGTATTTGCCAACAGGTTGCAAGTCATACATATTGTAAAACGTGGCAACTTCATAAGCGGCAACGGGGGCGATGCCGATGTATTTCGCTACAAACTCAATGGTTTCGGGCGCAAGATAGCCTTTTTCCACTTGGGCAATACGCAACGCGCTCATGATGGCGCTGCGGCGTTGATCAGCGGGGTATTTTGCCAATTCAATATCAATTTCTTTTAGCGATTGTGCGGACAGCATTATCTATCTACCTCTCCGAATACGATGTCTTGCGTGCCGATAATGGCAACTACATCTGCGAGCATATGACCGCGCGCCATTTCATCCATGCCTTGCAAGTGCGCAAAACCAGGCGCACGAATTTTCAGGCGATAGGGTTTATTCGCGCCATCTGAAATGATGTATACGCCAAATTCGCCTTTGGGGTGTTCAATCGCGGTATAGGTTTCACCCTCGGGAACGTGCATCCCCTCGGTGAACAATTTGAAATGGTGGATTAAGTCTTCCATGCCCATTTTCATTTCGGTGCGCTTGGGCGGCGCAACTTTATGGTTATCAGTAATCACAGGCAGATTAGGATTGGCGCGCAACCAGTCGGCACATTGTTTGATGATACGCACCGATTGGCGCATTTCCGCCATGCGGCAAAGATAACGGTCATAGCAATCGCCGTTCACGCCCACGGGAATATCAAAATCCATTTCGTGATACATTTCATAGGGTTGCTTTTTGCGTACGTCCCATTCCACACCCGAGCCGCGCAGCATCACGCCCGTGAAGCCTTTTTGCAAGGCGCGTTCAGGCGACACCACACCGATGCCAACCGTACGCTGTTTCCAAATACGGTTATCGGTTAGCAAGGTTTCCAGCGTGTCTATGTTTTTCGGGAAGCGCTCGCAGAAGGCATCAATAAAGTCTAACATCGTGCCTTCGCGCGATGCGTTGAGTTCTTTCAACACTTTGGCGCTGCGGTATTTGCTGGCTTCGTATTTGGGCATAAAGTCGGGCAAATCGCGGTACACGCCGCCGATGCGAAAATACGCCGCGTGCATACGCGCGCCTGATACGGCTTCGTATAAATCCATCAATTCTTCGCGGTCGCGAAACGCATACAAAATCGCCGTCATCGCGCCAATATCCAACGCGTGCGAACCCACGCCCATCAAGTGATTCAAGATACGCGTTACTTCGGCAAACATGGTACGGATGTATTTGGCGCGGATGGGCACTTCTATACCCAGCAATTTCTCAATCGCCAAGCAATAGGCTTGCTCGTTGCACATCATGGAAACGTAGTCCAGCCTATCCATATAAGGCAGCGCTTGCAGATAGGTTTTGGTTTCAGCCAGCTTTTCTGTACCACGGTGCAGCAAGCCGATATGCGGGTCGGCGCGAACGATGGTTTCGCCTTCCAGCTCCAAAATCATGCGGAGTACGCCGTGGGCGGCAGGGTGTTGCGGCCCGAAGTTGATGGTGTAGTTTCTTAATTTAGCCACCGTAGGTCTCCTCACGAACAACGCGCGGGGTAATTTCACGCGGCTCTATGGTTACAGGCTGGTAAATAACGCGTTTTTCGGCTTCGTCGTAGCGCATTTCCACATAGCCCGACACAGGGAAATCTTTGCGGAAGGGATGCCCCACAAAACCATAGTCGGTCAAAATGCGGCGCAAATCGGGATGTTCGTTGAAAATAATGCCATACATATCAAACGCTTCGCGCTCATACCAATCCGCGCTGTTATACAACGACACAACCGATGGCACGATGGGCATATCGTCATCATCCGCCCACACGCGCACGCGAATGCGTTGGTTGTTTTTAATGGAAAGCAGTTGGCTCACGGCGGCAAAGCGCTTGCCTTGCCAGGTTTCGTTTTTATAGGTGCTGTAATCCACGCCGCACAAATCCACCAATTGCTCAAAGTGCAAGTCGTCGTGGTCGCGCAGGGTTTGCATCAGGGAAAGATAGTTTTCAGGCTGGCATTCAAGGGTTATTTCGTCGTATGCCAAGATGATGTTGCTGACTTTGTCGCCCAATAGGGTCGCGCAGGCAGCCTGTAAATCGGTAACGTGCATTTTCGCTCCTTATGCGCGGGCGATGGTGTAGGTGCGTTTGATTTTGCCTTGCAGCTGGATTAAGCCGTATAACAAGGCTTCTGCTGTTGGCGGGCAACCGGGCACATAAACATCAACGGGCACAACGCGGTCTGCGCCACGCACCACAGAATATGAATAATGATAATAGCCGCCACCATTGGCGCACGATCCCATAGACAACACCCAGCGCGGCTCTGCCATTTGGTCGTAAACGCGGCGCAAGGCGGGTGCCATTTTGTTGGTGAGCGTGCCTGCCACAATCATCAAATCGGCTTGGCGTGGCGATGGGCGGAAGATGATGCCGAAACGGTCTAAATCATAACGCGCCATGCCTGCGTGCATCATTTCCACCGCGCAGCAGGCCAAGCCGAAAGTAACCGGCCAAAGCGAACCCGTGCGGACATAGTTCAACACCGTATCCGCGCTGGCGGTTACGAAGCCTTTATTCAAAACACCTTCTATTCCCATTCGAGCGCACCTTTTTTCCATTCATAAACAAAGCCCACTGTCAGCACCACAATGAACACCAGCATTGACCAAAACGCGTATGCGCCTGTATCGCGCATCAAATCTTTATAAACCACCGCCCACGGCACCATAAAGGCGACTTCTAGATCAAACAAAATAAACAAAATGGCGACGAGGTAATAGCGCACGTCAAACTTCATGCGCGCGTTTTCAAAGGCTTCAAAACCGCATTCAAAGGGCGCGTCTTTTTCGGCATAGTGTCGTTTGGGACCGAGCAAAGTGCCTAGCCCGATAAACACGATGCCTGCAATGATGCCGATGATGGCGAAGATTAGGATGGGGAAATAGTTGGCTAACATGAAAAAACCTTAACATTCCGCGATAAAAATAGGCGCGTATTTTAACGAACTTTGATGTTGTTTAAAAGTTGTAAACATGAGGAATATTTGTAAAAGTTCCGTATTTTCAATACGTTCTTGATAGTCATTCTTATTTGTGAGTGGTTTGTGTTAAGAGATGGTTAAGATGATGGATTGTGCCGGATGTTTGCGATGAGAGCAGAGGCAGCCTGAAAGCAGAGCGCAGGGTTTTCAGGCTGCTGTTATGCGGGTAAGGCAGCCTGAAACGATGTTTACACCATCCCGAAACAATAAAGGCAGCCTGAAAACGGTATCACTCGTTTTCAGGCTGCCTATTATGTGGTTGCAGCGTGGGGTATGTTTTCAGGCTGCCTTATTGCGCCGCGCCCACCATTTCTAAAAACTGCTGCTCGGTGAGCTTAACCGGTGTCGTCTGCCAAGTGGTAATACGGGGCTTGGCAATCGGTAAACATTTGCAGTGTGAGGGCGAAATCGGCGTTGTCGGCAAACAAGCCTGCATTCACATACCATGCTTCGTCCATGCCGCTTTCGGGCAACAGGTGGAAATAAAGCTGCGTGCCGCATTGTTTGCAAAAGGTGCGCTCTGCCCAATCGGATGAGTGATAGCTGCCGATGTGTTCACTGCCACTGATGTGCGGTTTACCCTAGGCGGTTACCACAAACGATGCGCCGCCCGCGCGTTGGCGACATTTGCTGCAATGGCAGGCGTGGACTTGGTGGTTGTGGCTGACTTCAAGGGTTACGCAGCCGCATTGGCATTGCGCTTTCATGGTTGGGTTTCCTTCTGTTGTGGTTGAGTAATTATTGCCATTATTGTTGAAATTTAGTTTTCAGGCTGCCTATTGAGCAGCTTGCGCGGCTTGCGCTTTTTTCACGTCTTCCACAAAGCCCATGTCGTTGATGCGAATATGGCGGAAGAGCCAGCCTTCCAAGAGTTGCAGCATTTCTTGGGCAATGTCTTCGCCATCATCAAAGCGTTTTTGGAATTCCAACACCTTGTTTACAAAATTCAGATGCACTTTTTTATGCTGCTCAACAAGGCGATAGTTGGCTTCTTCTAGCATGCGCTCTTCGTAGGCGAAGTGGTCGGCGGTGTAGAAAATCAGTTCTTCTAGCACTTTGCCCACTTCGGCGCGATCGCCTTTTTCTTGCGCGGCATACAGTTGATCTAGGCATTCAACGAGATGGCGATGCTGCTCGTCGATGTCGGCGAAACCTGTTTCTAGGTCGTGGGTCCAGTAAACATAAGCCATGGTTTGCGTCTCCCTTTTTTTACATTATTTAGAATTTCCAGTTGCCGCTTGCCCAGCCTTTGGGTTCGTCGTCTTGGGGTTCGGGTTTGGCAGCGGGTTGAGGGGTGGGTTTGGGCTCAGGCTTGACTGGCTCAGGCTTGACTGGCTCGGGCGCGGCTTGCGCTTGCGGCGCGGGACGACTTGGCGCGGCAGCTTGGGGCGCAGGTTCAGGTTCGGCGACTTCGCCATATTCTTGCATTTGCGCGGCTTGTGCGGCAGCAAGGCTTTCTTCGTGCATGGCTTGATATACGCCCGATTCGTTCACGCTGTTGGTGTAGCCTTTGTCGTTGATGCGGATGTGGCGGAACAGCCAACCGTCTAGACTGTCAATCAGCAGCACGGCGATGTCATCTGTGGTTTCCATGGTTTGCAGTTTTTCGTGCAACGCCATGAGCTTATCAATAAAGTTTTTGTGCACGCGGCGATGGGGTTCAAGCAGGGGATATTTGGCTTGTTCCATCAGTGCTTCTTCGTATTGGAAGTGGGCAAGGGTGCTGTTAATCAGGTCAAACAATACAATTGCCATGCGCTCTTTGTCTTTGGCGTTCGCCGCTTCATAGAAGTCGTTGATATGATGAACCATTTGTTTGTGTTGTTCATCAATATCGGGGATGCCTGTGTCTAAATCGGGTGTCCATTCTACGATTGTCATGGCGGGTTTCCTTATCGTTTCTTATTGAGCGTGTGGCAGTGTTAAGGGTTGATATTATAAACATAGATGGTAAAGCTATGTTAATGATTTGTGTGGATTGTGATAGGAGTGTGTGTTGTTGTAAACATTAGGCAGCCTGAAAATGGAATTGGGCTTTTCAGGCTGCCTTTTGCTTGGCGACAATGCTTGCGCTGGCGCTGTTTTGGTTACTTTGTGGCAGCCTGAAAAGGTGCAAATGCTATAATTCGCTTCTTTACAAAACTACACATCAAAGGCAGCCTGCGTAGCGTAGCGGAGTTGCGAAGCTAAAACGCCTGCACAACAATAATCAAGAATCCGTTTTCAGGCTGCCTTATGGAGTTCCCATGATTGCCCCCAAAGACCACACCCTACCCGAATTCATCGCGCAAAAAGTTGCCCAAAACGATGCGTTCAATTTGCTGCAAGGCTTGGCGATTTGGTTGCGCCAGCGCAAAGGCAAACGAGCCGAACAACGCATCAATCTCTTAATTAGCAGCCTGAAACAAGACCCCGAGCTATGCCAAAAAACCGCCGAACTGCTGGCTAAATGGCTAGGCAGCCTGCGGCTTTATCCCTTGCTAATTAGCGCAGGGATTTTTTCGCGCAAAGGCTTTCGCGATGAGCTGGTGGCACGCTTATACGAACACTTCAACCCCGCTTATAAAGACCCCAACGATTTGCGCGATGTATTCGCCCTGTTGTTGGTGAACGAGCGCGATGTGCGCTGGATGCTCGCCATCCCCGCGCAAACATGGCTGCATTTGTTTCACCTGATTTGGCAAAAAACATCCGCCCATCAGCGCGACACCTTGCGCCGCTATATCCGCTGGGAAGGCTTTCACGCCATTGAAATGCTGTCTATTTGGATTGCCGCCGAAGCGCTGGAACCCGATTTGGTGCGGCTAGACCCCAAACTGCTGGATCGCGATTCCGCGTTTGTCGCCTTTAAGCGCGAAACCTATGCTTGGCTGGTTGCCCATGTTAAACGCGAAGCATTTGACGACAGCCATTTGCAAGTGATGCTGCAACAATGCCGCGACAAAGTAGAAAAATTGCGCAAACTGGGCACAGGCACAGGCGCGGGCGCATCGATGGACGTGGCGCACCTGCTGGAACGGCTGGACCAAACCTTTAACCGCATCGTGCTGCTGTTCACCACCTTTGAAGACGAAAAACCCAAGCTCAACAACCTGCTCCAACTCACAGGCACGCTCGCCTGCGCCACCGCCGAGCAGCACAGCGTGTCGCGCCTATGGAAACGCAGCGTGGGCATGCTCGCCCGCAGCATCACGCAAAACACCAGCGACCACGGTGAGCATTACATCACACGCAACAAAAAAGAATACATGGGCATGGTGCGCTCTGCCGCAGGCGGCGGCGTGTTGATTGCGCTGATGGCGCTGTTCAAAATTATGTATGTGGGGCGGCACATCACCAATCCCCTTGCCAACGGCGTGGTTGCAGGCTTGAACTACGGTTTGGGCTTTATGCTGATATTTGTGTTGCATTTCACCGTTGCCACCAAGCAGCCCGCCATGACCGCATCGCGCTTTGCCGCCGCCGTTGAACGCAGCGAAACAGGGCGCGCGGTAAACCAAAAGCTCGCGCATTTGTTGATAGACGTGGTGCGCTCGCAAATGGCAGCCGTGGCTGGCAATGTGGTGGTTGCCATGACGCTTGCCATGCTGATTGCGCTGGTTTACCGCTTCACACAAGGCGTGCCGATTCTCACCGAAGCCGAAGTCGCCTACCAAATCCATTCGGTAAACCCTTGGGGTGCAACCTTGTGGTACGCCGCCATTGCAGGCTTGTGGCTGTTTTGCTCGGGCATTATTTCGGGCTTTTTTGACAACCGCTGCGATTATCTCAACCTACGAATGCGCCTGCGCCAACACCCCGTGCTCAAACGCCTGCTGCCTGAAAAACTACGTGGCAAGGTTGCTGATTATCTCCACTCCAACTACGGCAGCCTGATGGGGAATCTCTGCTTTGGCATGCTGCTGGGCATGACGGGTTTTGTGGGGCACGCGCTGGGGCTGCCGCTGGATATTCGCCACGTTGCCTTTTCGTCTGCCAACATCGGCTATGCGGCGGTGGCGGGGCATGAAGGCTTGTGGGTGTTTATTCAGAGCGTGTTTTTCGTGTTGCTGATCGGCGTGGTGAATTTGATTGTGAGCTTTATGCTCACCCTATGGGTAGCGCTGCGCTCGCGCGAAGCCAAGATTGATAGCTGGCTGGGCATTTTCCAATGCGCATGGCAACAGATACGCGCGCAGCCGATGAATTTGTTTTACCCGAAAGAATCGCCTGCCAACGCGGAAGAGCAAGGGCAGCCTGAAAAACAGGGGCATTAGAGCGGTAATGTATTCGTGTTCACGCAAAAAGGCAGCCTGAAAACGGATAATCTTGTTTTCAGGCTGCCTTTTGCTATGCGCTTTACTCGTTCAACGCGCGGGGGAACAAAATCGTGTTTTCCAATTGAATGTGGTCATTCAAATCATCGGCAAAGGTTTTCAAATCGGCATAAAGCTGTTGCCAGTTGCTGCACGCATTGTCGGGTGCGGTGAAATTGTGCGTGGTTTCCATCAACTGAGCCAGCGCAGATTCGTGGTCTTCGTGTTCCATCATCATCACGCGAATCGGCATCCCCGCGTTGCGCCCCATGCCGCCTTTTATCATTGGGAACAGCATACGCTCTTCTTTCATCATGTGGCTGCTCAATTCTGCTTCAATCGCTTGGAGCAAGCCCACCAAGTCGGCAGGGAAGTTCTCATGGCGCGATGCCACTTTTTCCGCCAATTGCACGGCATCGGCAAGCTGGCGGCGGTGCGTGGCGTGGTAGCGTTCAAGCACATGATCTACGGTGTTGGGCAGGCTGGCGCTTTGCCAGAGAGATAAATCGGTCATGGTGGTGTCCTTATGTATGTTGTTTTTGTGGCTGGCGGCGCTGGATGGAGTAGGCTTAGCAAAAGCGTGCACACTCGTTTTCAGGCTGCCTGAAAGGTGCATATTTTATGAAAGTTTAGTTAAAAAGGCAAAACAGCGTTGCGCTAAAACGGTTTTCAGGCTGCCTTTGGTGCTCTATGCCAAAGGCAGCCTGAAAACGCTATCCCCATTATTTCGCCATTTCCGCATCCACCACGCGATACAGCTCAGCAAAATCAGGCTCGCCAACAAAGGTTTTCAACACTTCGCCCTTTTTGTTAATCAACACGCTGGTGGGATAAAGCTCGGTTTTCAGAAATTTTTTGGCAACGGTTTTATCGCCATCAAACATCACATCAAACGGAATGCCTTGTTTGGCAACATAATTTTTCACGCCATCCAAGTTATCAGCAGGGTTAGACGTTGGCTCGGCGATGCCAAGAATTTGGAAATCTTTGCCCTGATAATCGTGCGCCATTTTAATGAGCTTGGGCATTTCGCTCACGCAGCCTGGGCAGGTGGGAAACCAAAAATTGATGAGCGTAACCTTGCCTTGCAAATTGGGGTTGCCAATGGTTTGGTTTTGCAGATTGGCAAGCTGGAAGCTGGGCGCGGGCTGGCTGGGCTGGCTGGTGAGCGTGAAGGCGGCAAGCGCGATGATGGCGATGGCGGCAAAGGCGGCGATGAGTTTTTTCATGATGATGCGATAAGTTGTTGAAAGGCAGTGAGCAGGTTTTCAGGCAGCCTGAAAACGCGCCCGTGGTTATCGGTAGGCATCAGCGTTACATCCGCTTGCACGCACAATTGCGCGCTGTCGGCAAACACAATGCGCTGCTCAACGATAAACTGGCGCGATTGCGCTTGGGTAAGCTGGCTGTGGATGTGCAAAATATCGCCCAGCTTGGCAGCGCGGCGGTAGCGAATGTCCATGCAGGCAACCACAAGTTGCGCTTGCCGCAAGCTGTCAAACGGCAGATGCTGCTTGAAATAATGCCAACGGGCGGCTTCTAGGAATTCCAGATAGCGGGCGTTGTTCACATGGGCATAGCCATCCAGATGATAATTAAGGATTTCTTGGATGTAAGGCATTTGGGTTTAAGGAATAAATGGGCAAATAGACAGCCTGAAATGAAATGAGATGCGCCGCCGTTGGCATGGCAATAACAAAAGCCCACCATGTGGACAACGCTTAGGCAGCCTAAAAATGGAGAAAACGCATTTTCAGGCTGCCTGATAAGCATGGCTTAGCTTGGCGCATCAGCCGATTTCAATCGCGCTAAACGCTTCGCGCTGCAAGGGCTCGCTGCTTAAATCGGTTACGATGCTGGATAGCTCAATATCAAACCATTCGCGAAAAATATCGGGATGCAAATCGGGCCACAGGCTTTCGTCGTCGCACCAATCGCCCAATTCGGCGGCAAAAATTTCTTCCACGCGGTTTTCAATTTCATCCCACAGCGCGTCGGCGTTGTCGCAAGCGTCCACCAAATAAGAATTGGCATCTTCTTGCAAATCTTCAAGCGTGATGTCGGATAAATCGCTATCGGGCAGGCTGTTGAGCCAATGCCAAAAAGGCTCGGTGGGGATAACGATGAATACGCTGCGGTTCACTTCATACATAATGCTTACTCCTGCGCTGGTGGGATGGGGTTTTCAGGCTGCCTAACGGCTTCGGGCAACGGGATTTGCGGCTCGCTGCTGCGCGCGCCATCTTCGGGATCAACCAAGCCATCTTCTGGCTCAATCGCAACGCTGTTGCCTAATTGTTTATTACGCAACGCCATATAGGCATCGCGAGTGGCGATGTATTTGTCTAACGCCATTTCGTTGAGTGTGTCGGTGGCATCCAGCAGCCTTTCGCGGCTGTCCACCGCGTTCAGTCCCGCGAGCGAATAGTTGGCAACGCGGTCATGGATGATGGCACGCTGTGGCGTATAAGCAAAGCCTACGCTCTCGCCCACCGTATCGCGCACGGTGCTAGGGCCCAGCAGCGGCATCACAAAATAATTGCTGTTTTTCCAGCCCCAAGATGCCAGCGTGTCGCCAAAAGTGGTTTTGTGGTTGGGCATATTGGCTGCGCCTGCAATGTCAATCAGCCCGCCGATGCCAAAGGTGGTGTTTACCGCCACGCGCATAAAATCGCCGCCCGCTTTGCCAATGTGCCCACGCAAAATGTTGTTGCCCATGCTTTTCACATCGCGCAGATTGTTGAAAAAATTGCCAACGGCGGTGCGAACAGGACGCGGCGTTACTTTGCGATAGCCGCGTGCCACAGGCGCGAACAGATATTGATCGGCTTTGTCGTTGAATTTAAACATGGCGCGGTTGTAGCGCTCATAGGGATCGGGCGTGCCTTCTGCGCGGCTGTGGAAACTGATGGCGAGCAGCAGGCAAGTAAGCCCCATTTTCAGGCGGTTATCCATTCTTCTATCTCGTAAAGTTGTGCCAAATCGCGCACGCTGGGCGGCAGATTGTGGATTTTCAGGCTGCCTTGTTCGCGTTGGCGCAAGGCGGTGAGCAGCAGCGATAAGCAAGCGGAATCGGCGCGGGTGATTTGGCTGCAATCTATGGCGTGAACTTCAGGCTGCCCACATTGCTGGGCAAACTGCGCGAGCGTGGTTTTATCAACCGTTTGCACGCTCACTTCGCCCTGTACATACACAATATTGTCGCGGATTTCGCTTTGCATGTTTAACTACCGTTTTTGGCTTTTAAATCGGCGATTAAGCCATCAATGCCTTTGCTGTCCAAAATCGGCTTGAATTGCTGTTTTTGGCTTTGCACAAGGGCAAACGCGCCTTCAAACACCACGTTGAACACTTTGTATTTGCCGCCGTCTTGATAGGTGCTGAACACCGCTTCCACGGGCTGCTGGCCGGGATTGGCAATGGTGGCGCGCACATCAATTTGCTCTTTGCTCGGCAGCATGCTGCTGGGCTTGGCGATGGCGTTTTTAACGGTTACTTGGGCATTTTTATAGTTCAACATTTGGCGCGAATAGGTGCGAATCAGCATGGTGCGAAATTCGTTGACCAGCATTTGCTTTTGCGCGGCGGTGGCTTTGTTCCACGGCGCGCCTACGGATAGGCGCGTCATTAACGTGAAGTCAAAATAAGGCAAGGCATAGTTTTCGGCTTGTTTGCGCACGGCGGCATCGTTTTTGCCATTGGCTTGCTTCAAGATTTTGAGCATTTGCGTGGAGTTTTCTTTGATTTGGTTAGACGCGTCTTGCGGCGCGGCAACCGCCAAATTGATGCTCAATGCGCTGATGGCAAGAGCGGCTAGGATGGGGGATTTTTTCATGTCGTGTCCTTTGTCCTTTGTGGTTTTTAGTCCAATTGTTTTTGGGGGCTGGCAGTTTAGCGGATTGTGGGCGGGCGTGGCAATGCGTGGGATTGTAAAACAAGCTGCGCTTGGTTTTTCGCGTTTTCAGGCTGCCCTACTCTGCTGCGCCCTATTCTGCGCCTGATGTGGCGGGCGCAGGCTGGCTGTCTTTGTTCATAAAATTGCTGACGAATTTGCCAATCAGGTTTTCCAACACCAGCGCGGAAGTGGTCATGGAAAGCGTGTCGCCGTTTTTCAGCTTTTCTTCTTCGCCGCCTTGGGTTAAGCCGATGTATTGCTCGCCCAGCAAGCCCGAAGTCAAGATGGCGGCGTTGGCATCCACGCTGTATGCGTATTTTTGTTCAATCTGCATGCTGACTTTGGCTTGGAAGGTTTGCGGGTCTAGCTGAATATCGCTCACGCGCCCGACCAACACGCCTGCGGATTTAATCGGCGCTTGCACTTTCAGGCTGCCGATGTCGTCAAACTGGGCGTAAACGGTGTAGGTGGCGGCGGGCGCGCCGAAACTGTTGCCGCCGCTGGCAACGCGAAAGGCAAGCACGCCCAGCGCGGCAAAGCCGAGCAAGACAAAAAGCCCGACCCAAAATTCTAGGATGGATTTTTTCATGATGTGTCCTTTGCTAAGGCAGCCTGAAAACGGGGCTGCGGTTTGGTTTGATTGGATGGGCAAGGCAGACAAATGCGTTTTCAGGCTGCCTTGCGGTTAGTCGGTTTGTTTCCAAGTTTTTGTTTTGAAATCATAGCGGTAATAATCAAATGCGATATACGGCACTTTGTACACCAAATAAAACTCGCCTGGGCGTTCCGTCTTGCCGTAGCGCGCGTGCAGCATATCTTGTTTGACTTGCGTGCCCGTATCCGCCAGCGTTTCAGGGTATTTGCCGTGCTGGGCGCGGTAGCGTTCTATATCGGCGACCACTTGACGCATATCCTGCTCGGCTTGGCGCACATAATACAGATTGATTGCCAAACACGCCGCCAACCCGATCAGCCACGCCGCGCCGATAATTTTGTGCCGCCGCCATTTTTTAGGCTGCCTGTAAACAAACAGCGCCTTGATAGAAAACCACAGCAGCGCCATCGCAGCAGGAAAAAACATCATGAAACCGAACATCGGCTGGCTGCAAATCGCGCACCAAATCCAAATTGCCAGTATTACGCCATAGGGGATGTTCTGGTTTTTCATTTTCAGGCTGCCTATGTGAACATAAACGCGGTCAAAATAAAATCCAACGCCAACACGGTAAGCGCAGACGACACCACCGTGCGCGTGCTGGCGCGCAAAATGCCTTCCGCTGTGGGCGTGCAATGAAAGCCTTGATACACGGCAATCAGCGCCACCGCCGAGCCGAAAATCAGCGATTTGGTTAAGCCGTTGAACACGTCATACGACCAATCAATATTGTTTTGCATATTGGACCAAAACACGCCCGTGTCCAGCCCCAGCCATTGCACGCCCACCAAATAGCCGCCATAAATGCCTGCCACATTGAAAATACACGCCAGCAATGGCATGGAAACCACGCCCGCCCAAAAGCGCGGCGCAACCACGCGGGCAACGGGGTTTACCGCCATCACATCCATCGCTTCAAGCTGCTCGGTGGTTTTCATCAGCCCGATTTCGCTGGTCATCGCGCCGCCCGCGCTGCTGGCAAACAAAATCGCGGCGAGCACAGGCCCGAGTTCGCGCAACAACGACGCGGCAACCATAAAGCCCAACACATCCGCCGATTTAAATTTTGCCAACTGCGTGTAGCCCTGCAAGCCAATCACCATGCCGACAAACAGCCCCGACACGGCAATAATCAACACCGACAACACGCCCGAAAAATACATCTGGCGGATGGTGAGACGGGCGCGCAGCAGCGTTTGCGGCAACAGCAGCAGGATTTTGAGCAGGAATAAGGCGTTTGCGCCCAGCGTTTGAATGAAAGCTAGGGTTTTCGCGCCTGTGGATTGGATGAAGTTCATGTTTTATTGGGGTGGTTGGGTTTTCAGGCTGCCTTATTTGAATTCCAGCGGCTCGTCATCCGCAGGCGTGGTGGATTGCCGCCCATAGGCAAAGGGGTCTGCCGCCGCGCTGTTGCTTTCGCCGCTCTCAGCGTTGCCAAACACAGGTTCGTTAAATGGGTCTGCGCCGTTTTCAGGCTGCCCTTGCGGCTGGAATGATGGCTCGTTCACGATAATGGTGTTGCCAGAATCAACAGGATATTCGGCAGGCGTGGCGATGCAATGCTCAATGTATTTTGCCAAGCGTTTTAGGATATTCACTTCGCTCTCGTCGGCATCATGCAGGCGCAAAATGGTTTGCTCGCCATCGCGATTTTTCAACACCAGCTCCGCACTCTTGCCCACGCTGTTCACCATGAATTTGCTGTTTTTCAAATCAATCGTTTCCGCATCGCGCCCATTTTCAATGTAGCACTCGTTGTCATACAAATCCAACGACACGCTGGTGCCCATCTCGTCTTGATACGACACATACCACAAGCCGCCAAACGCGGCGATAAGAATCAGGCTTACCCACGGCTGCCATGTAAACAGCGACAGGCTCAACACAATCGCCAGCGCAAATACCACATTGGGCAGGCGCATTTGGGTTTTAAACAGCGTGATGGGATACAAGAACCACGCTGGCGTGCCAACATCGGGGGCGTTGTAGTTCAGCGCCCATTCCATCTCGCGGTCTTCGTTTTGGATGTGATGTTTGATAACGTTCATGGTCGCATTCCTTTCAATATAAAAAAGGCAGCCTGAAATACTGCCCAATCATTCTATCATAGCAAATTGCACATCCAAGCCATCGGTATAGTATGCAAAATCAAGATTATACACCAGCAAGCTGTTTACCCATGCCACGAATTCCACCAGCCGCCGCATCAACGCGCATTGGTCGACAAAATTAAGAATCGTGGGATAGCTTTGTCATTCGTGATACAGCTCGGTTAGCATGGTTTGCGTTCCTTAAAATCCATTTTCAGGTTGCCTAATGCGGTTGAGGCAGCCTGAAAATGCGTTGCACTACATATCCGATTGATAGAAAAACACATACACCAAATGAAAACACACCACCGCCGCAAACCCAAGCTGCACAAAAGATGCAACAAACGCCGCCAAATAATCCACAATCGTTGCGCTGGCAAGCGGCAAAAATTCAAAATACACGCCCAAACACATCAAATTCCACAATATAAACCACAAATAAATCGCGCTCACGCCAAAAGGCTTGCCCGAATACATACGCGGTATTTCAATCGGAAACAAATAGCCAAAAAATTCCTTTTTCTCGTAGGTATTTAACTTCATTAACGCCGTCGCGACCGCCCCCATAGCGACAACCAAAGGCGTAAACAAAAACACCGCCGCAAGCGCGCCATACATATTCTGTTGAAACAAAATAAAGCCCATCGCACACAGCAAACAATGCGCCATGCAAGCTATTTTAATTATCGGGCGCAGGGTTTTGCTTATATCCGATGCTTTAAACCGTGCCAGTTTGCTTAATTGGCTCATCCATTCCACTCCATACAATACGAAAATCCATTTTCAGGCTGCCTTATCATTTGAGGCAGCCTGAAAATGCGTTGGTGCTTTTCACGATTTTGCCGCCCACAAATCTTGCTGCAAACTCGTTTTCGCGGGATAACGAAACGCCACCGGCCCATTGGGCTCGCCGCGCACAAACTGCCGCACCCAATCCGATTCGCTGCGTTCCATCTCGGCAGGGCTGCCTGAAAACACAATTTCGCCGTGCGCCAAGAAAATAATTTGATCCACCAAATTCAGCGAATGCCCCACATCGTGCGTAACCATAATGCTGGTGGAGCGCAGCGATTTGGTAACCCGATGAATTAAATGCGCGATCACGCCCAGCGAAATCGGGTCTAGCCCTGTGAACGGCTCGTCAAACAGCATCAACTCGGGGTCTAGCGCAATCGTGCGCGCCAGCGCCACGCGCCGCGCCATACCGCCCGATAATTCCGCAGGCATCAAACTTTCCACGCCGCGCAAGCCCACCGCATTGAGCTTTAACAGCACCAAATCGCGTATCACGCTTTCAGGCAGCCGCGTCAGCTCGCGCATGGGAAACGCCAAATTGTCAAACACATTCAAATCGGTAAACAACGCGCCCTGCTGAAACAACACGCCCATGCGGCGGCGATGTTCGTTTAATTCGTGCGCCGAAAACGCGCCCAAATCGCGCCCGTTGAGCAAAATTTTGCCCGCGCTGGGGCGCAGTTGCCCCGTAATCAGGCGCATCAGCGTGGTTTTGCCGCTGCCCGAGCCGCCCATAATCGCGGCAAATCGCCCTTGTTCCACCGCAAAACTCACGTTTTGCAAAATCGGACGCTCGCCATAAGCAAAGGCAACATTTTGAAATTCTATGAAAGGAACGGTCATGATTGGCGTAAAAATTTGAAAAGAAAAAGCGATTGTATGTGCTTTGAAAGATAGGGGAAAGTGAATTGTGGTTTTCAGGCTGCCTTTGGACGCGCGCTAGGCTAATATTTTTTGTTTACAAAATAAACCATTAGTGTTTTAACTTCGTTGAAGCCTGCGGCTTTCAGGCTGCCTTTAAAGCCAAGATGGGCAGAATTTGCAGATAAAAAATAACTCTTTGGGAAAGGAGACCAAAGAGTTAGACAGGTTTAAATCAAACCAAAGGATTTACGAAAGGATACATGATGAAACTTAATGAAATTTTTGGCGCGGTGGACGGGGCTCGAACCCGCGACCACCGGCGTGACAGGCCGGTACTCTAACCAACTGAGCTACCACCGCGCATGACAACTGCCGTTAAAGCACCTGCCAAAAACTGGTGGGTGATGACGGAGTCGAACCGCCGACATTCTGCTTGTAAGGCAGA
>CAUQQW010000004.1:0-37973 GCA_963520365.1 uncultured Kingella sp. | reverse complement strand
CATAGGGGAAATTCTAACTTAATGTGAATTTCCTGAGTTATCTAGGACAGCCCCTTATTTTTTCAGGCTGCCTATTCTGCGCGATATCGTATTCAATAGGCAGCCTCAAAACGGCATCAACCGCCCTACCCTTTAAACACCGCCGCAAACGCATCCGCCACCATGTTCACATTGCCCTCGTTTAGCCCCGCGATGCACATCCGCCCGCTGTCCAAAAGATAAATGGCAAACTCCTCGCGCAGGCGGTGCACTTGCGCCACGCTCAAACCTGTGTAGCTAAACATCCCGCGCTGTTTCACAAAATAGCCAAAATCGCGCTCGGGCAGCCTGCTTTGCAGCACGTCATAAATGCGCTGGCGCATGGCGCGGATGCGGTCGCGCATTTCATAGACTTCGTTTTGCCATTGTGCGGCAAGTTGCGCGTCGCTTAAAACGTGATACGCGGTTAAGCCGCCTTGTGCGGGCGGGCTGGAATAAATGCGGCGCACACCCAGTTGCAGCTGCCCCAGCACCAGCGCGGCTTCTTCGGCGTTGGGCGACACTACCATTAAGCCGCCCGCGCGTTGCCCATACAGCGACATATTTTTGGAAAACGAGCTGCTCACCAGCAGCGATAAGCCTAAATCGGCGGCGCGGCGGATGGCGTAGGCATCGCGGTCAAAATCGTCGCCAAAGCCTTGGTAGGCAATATCCATAAACGGGATGAGTTTACGCGCGGCGATGATGTTCAACACTTCGTCCCACTGCGCGGGCGATAAATCCACGCCTGTGGGGTTGTGGCAGCAGGGATGTAGCAGTACGATGGTGTTTTCAGGCTGCCGATTGAGAAAATCGCACAGCTCGGCAAATTTAACGCCGATGGTGGCAGGGTCGTAATACGGATAATCGCCCACTTCAAAGCCCGCAGCGGCAAAGATGCCACGATGGTTGTCCCATGTCGGGTCGCTCACAAACACTTTGCTCTCGCCAAACCAGTTGTGCAGAAAATCTGCGCCCAACTTCAATGCGCCCGAGCCGCCCAGCGTTTGCACGGTGGTTACGCGGTTTTCGGTGATTACGCGATGCTTGTCGCCAAACAATAATTTCGGCAATTCGGCGCGCAAGCCTGCGTGTCCTTCCATTGGCAGATAGCCTTTTGCGCCAATGCCAACGCGCTCTTCGGCGGTTTTCACGCTTTCAGGCTGCGTCATCTTGCCGTGGTTATCAAAATAGATGCCGATGGAGAGATTGATTTTGTTATCGCGCGGGTCGCGGTTGAAGGTTTCTACCAAACTTAAAATTGGGTCGCCTGCGTAGGGCGTAAGGTGTTGGAACATGAGCGGAGCTTTCTGCGTGGTTTGTGTGGTTTGCTTGGTTAAGAAATGTAAGTATAAAAGATTTCAGGCTGCCTTTGAAACCGTTGTGCGGGCAAACAATCAGGCAGCCTGAAAATTTAATGAGCGCGATGCTGTGGAATTTTATGCTTTAAGTGTTTGGATTGGCGCGATGGTGGGCAATTATTTTGTGTTTAACGATGAATGTTGGCAAAAAATAGCTTTGTGTGGATGGTGGAGTTTATGGCTTGATGATGGGGTTAAATGGCGTTTCAGGCTGCCTAATCTGTGCTACATAGGCAGCCTGAAAACGTTTACAAAGCCGCAACCCAATGGAGTGGCGACGGCTCGTCGCTAAATAGCGGATTAAATAAACCGTGCTCAGTTGCCACCCTGTCGCCAAGCCGACAACGTGCCATGATTGTTTTCAGGCTGCCTCTGTATCCCGCAAAGGCAGCCTGAAAACATCATCCCATCCCACCATCAAGCCGACAAAAACAGCCGATACGCCGCGTTATCCGTCTGCTCTTCGTATGCGTAGCCCAACTGCGCCAAGAATGCGTCAAACGCCGCGCTGTCGGCGGGCGGCACGTCGATGCCCACCAAAATGCGCCCGTAGTCCGCGCCGTGGTTGCGGTAGTGGAACAGGCTGATGTTCCAATCGCTTTGCAGCGTGTTCAAAAATTTTGCTAACGCGCCAGGGCGTTCGGGGAACTCAAAGCTAATCAGCCGCTCATTTTGCACCTTATGCGTGCGCCCGCCCACCATATAGCGCAGGTGAACTTTCGCCATTTCGTCGTTGCTCAAATCCATATACGGCAGATGCGCGGCATCAAATTGGGCGCGGATTTGCGCGATGTCTTTCGCGCCCGCAGTTTGGATGCCCACAAAAATATGCGCCACTTCATCATCGCCGTAACGATAGTTAAACTCGGTGATGCTGCGCGCGCCCACCACGTTCACAAACTCGCGGAAACTGCCCGCGCGCTCGGGAATGGACACGGCAAAAATCGCTTCGTTGCCTTCGCCCAATTCGCTGCGCTCGGACACATGGCGCAAGCGGTGGAAATTCATGTTTGCGCCGCTGCACACGGCAATCAGCGTTTCATCGGCAAGATGATGCTGCGCGATGTAGGTTTTCAGTCCCGCCAAAGCCAACGCGCCCGATGGTTCGCAAATGCTGCGCGTGTCGTCAAAAATATCTTTTAACGCGCCGCATACGGCATCGGTGTCCACCGTGATGATGTCGTCCAGCAAATCGCGGCACATCTTAAAGGTTTCCTCGCCCACCAGTTTCACTGCCGTGCCATCGGCAAACAAGCCCACGTCTTTCAATTCCACGCGCTCGCCCGCCGCCACCGATGCTTTCATCGCGCAGCTATCGTTGGTTTGCACGCCGATAACTTTGATTTCAGGGCGCACTTGTTTGATAAACGCGGCAACGCCTGCTGCCAAACCGCCGCCGCCAATCGGCACAAACACGGCATGGATGGGCTTGGCGTGTTGGCGCACAATTTCCATGCCGATTGTGCCCTGCCCTGCGATGACTTCGGGATCGTCAAACGGCGGGATGTAGGTTAAGCCGCTTTGGGCAACCAGTTGCATGGCGTGGTCGTAGGCATCGTTGTACGACACACCCGCCAGTACCACATTGCCGCCGCGCGCTTTAACCGCGTCCACTTTAATCTTGGGCGTGGTTTCGGGCATCACAATGGTTGCCTTGCAGCCCAATCGTTGCGCGGCAAGGGCAACGCCTTGCGCGTGGTTGCCTGCGCTGGCGGTAATCACGCCTTTGCGTAACAAATCTTCGGGCAGTTTTGCCATTTTGTTATACGCGCCGCGCAGCTTAAACGAGAAAACTGGCTGCAAATCTTCGCGCTTGAGCAAGATTTTATTGCCCAAGCGGTGCGATAGATTGCTGGCGAGGTCTAGCGGGGATTCAATGGCGACATCGTAAACAGCGGACGTGAGAATGCGGGTGAGATAGTGACGATAGGCGTAGAAATGTTCTGTGTTCATGGTTGAAGCGAATGGTTATGATTGAGTAAGAAAACGTAACCTTAACGCCGTGATTGTGTAAACGCAAGTTAATTATTGTTGGCAAAACGGATTTAGGCAGCCTGAAAATAGGTAAAACAGCGTTTTGTGGGTATAATCGCAGCCTTTTGTGGGCTGTTGATGCAATAGCGTAACGCGGCTTATTGCGCGGATAAGGCAGCCTGAAAACGGCATTGCGCTCTATCCTATTCCAACGCAGCCTGAAACCCTATCAAACTGAGTAATCCAACATGGTTAAAAAAATTCTCTCCATTCTCACCCTTTCTGCCTTAATCGTTACCCCTGCTGCCGCTCGCGTAGCCAAGAAAAATAAATCTGCCGCCCCTGCGCAAGCCGCATCTGCGCCTGCTGCTTCTGCCGCCGCAACCGCATCCAGCCCCGCCGCACCCAAACTCAACGCCGCCGAAGCCTTGAAGCAGCCTGAAATCGCCGCCAGCGCTTATATGGTGCGCGATTTACAAAGCAATCAAACGCTGGTGTCTAAAAATGCCGATCAGCAAATTGAACCCGCTTCGCTTACCAAATTGATGACGGCATACATCGCCTTCAAAGCCTTGGAAGAAGGTAAATTGAAACCCGATCAAAAATTAACCGTGTCCGAAAAAGCATGGAAGGTGGAAGGCTCGCGGATGTTTCTCACCGCGCACAGCCAAGTGCCCGTGTGGGATTTGATGCGCGGCTTGATTGTGGTATCGGGCAACGATGCCGCGATTACGCTTGCCGAAGGCATTGCGGGCAGCGAAGAAGCGTTTGCCAAAATGATGAACGATGAAGCCAAGCGCTTGGGCATGACGCAAACCTATTTTGAAAACGCCACAGGCTTGCCCGCGCCCAAGCATTTAACCAGCGCGAATGATTTGGCGATTTTGTCCGCCGCCATCATCCGCGATTTGCCCGCTAAGTATTACGAAGTTTATTCCTACAAATCTTATACTTATAACAACATCACCCAAGAAAACCGCAATTTGCTGTTGTTCCGCGACGACAGCGTGGACGGCTTGAAAACGGGGCATACATCCAGCGCGGGCTATAACTTAATCGCCACCAGCAAGCGCAATAATCGCCGCGTGTTGAGCATTGTGATTGGTGCAGCCAGCGCCGAAGCCCGCGCCACCGAAAGCAGCAAATTGTTGAACTACGCCTTGCAAGGCTTTGACACGCCCAAGATGTATCAAGCGGGGCAAGTGGTGAGCAAGGTGCGCGTGTATAAAGGCGCGGTGAGCGAAGCCGAAGTAGGCTTCCAGCAAGATGCTTACGTTACCCTGCCGCAAGGGCAAGGCGACAAGGTGAAAACGGTGCTGGACACCATGCAGCCTGTGGTCGCACCTGTGCAAGCGGGGCAAAAACTGGGCACGCTGAAACTGATGGACGGCGATAAAGTGCTGGCAGAGCAGCCTGTGGTGGCGCTGAAAAATGTGGAAGAAGCGGGCTTTTTTGGGCGGCTGTGGGACAGCATTGTGTTGTGGTTTAAATCGGTGTTTGCGGGGTAACATCGCTCCGTTTGCCAACATCGTTTAGCCCAACATAAAAAGGCAGTCTGAAAACGTATCCGATGCGTTTTCAGGCTGCCTTTTCTTTGTTTTAACGCGGATGCAATCAAGCCACCGCTTCCACCACAATCATCTCAGGATTATCCACCTGCTCCACCAAAATGGCATATACCCGCGCTTGCCACAATTCGCCAAAGCGTTGCAATTCTTCGGGGCTTGCCATGCCTGCCACCGCTTGCGGCATGATTTCGCGCATTTCGGGCGCAAATGGCACCACGCTGCCGTTAAATACAACGCGCACCGCTTTGCCTGTATCGCGGCGGCTCACGGTCATATCGGCATCGCCGCCCGCGCCAAACGACAGCAAATTGCGGCGGGCAAAACGCCCTGCCATGCCAATGCCACCAAAGCCTGTTTCGGGCGCTGCACCAGTGATGAGCTGAGCAACGGAAGCAATCACGCCTGTTACGCCTTCATCGCGCTCGCCGTTCATGCGGATTTCAATATTGCCGCGCTCGGGCAATTCGTCGGGCGAATAAAGCGCGGCAAGCGCTTTGATGGTCATCAGCCATGCGCTGGCAACGGTGGGGCAGGAATGTCCGCAAAGTTTAACGGCGTCGGCATAGTGGTATTCCAACACGCCATCGGGCGTTGCGCCGAGAAATTGGGCGAGCGGGTCATAAAGCTGGATACTGGAGGTTTGGGCGAAAAAAGATTGCAATTGCATGATGTTTTCCTTTGTTGATGGGGATAAGGCAGCCTGAAAAGCAGTTCTGCCGATAAGCCTATTTTCAAACGTGTTTTCAGGCTGCCTAAGCGGTTGGGGTGGCAAATAGGCAGCCTGAAAATCATTTCACGGCGCGATTATAAAATCTCGGCAACACACTTGCCAACACAGTCGCGCCAATCACAATCGCAATGCCCGCCCACGACAGCGCGCTAATCGGCTCGCGCAGCAAAATCACCGCCATCAACACGCCAAAAATCGGCTCAAGCGCGGTGAGCAGTCCCGTTAAATTGGCAGGTACGCTGCTCATGCCCTTGTTCCACAGCCAATAAGCCAGCCAGCTGCACGCGATGCCCAAATACGCCATGCCCAAGATGCCTTGCCAGCTCCATGCGATGTGCCAGCTTTCGGTAAACAGCGCGGTGAACGGCAGGCAAAGCGGCGCGGCAAGAATAAGCGAGAGTGTGGTGTAAGTGCTGGCGGGGATTTGGCGCATCAGCTTTTGCGTGGGGCGCAGGATAACGGAAAACACAATGCCGCCTGCCAACACCATCGCGCAGCCCAATAGGCTGATTTCGCCGCCTTTGGCAGCATCTTGCCCGCCCCAAATCAGGATAAACACGCCGATAAACGCCAATGCGCCGCATAGCCAGTGATACCACAACGCCTTGTCGTTAAAGAAAAAATGCCCAATAAACACCACCACCAGCGGTTCCAGCCCCACCATGGTTACGGCGCTGGATGCCGATGTGTATTGCAAGCCTTTGAATTGCAACAGCAACACGGCGATGTAGTTGCAAAAGGTGAGCACAATCAGCGGCTTAATGGCGGATTTGGGCAACGTACGAAACAGCGGAATGCCCAGCGGCAGCAAAATCAGCGCGGCAATCAGCAGCCGAAATTGCACCAGCAACACGGGGTCTAGCATGGTTTCGGCGAATTTGGCGGCGATAAAGGCGCTGCTCCATATCAGCAGGGCGAGAATTTGATAAAGCATAGGCGCGGTATGGGTAAAAATGGCGTGATGATACGCGCTTTTGTGGAATTTTGCCGTTTTCAGGCTGCCTGATGCGTTTAAATTGCGTTGCGGCAGCCTGAAACATCATTTCATGCCGTTAAAACCTTGCCCACGAGACGGGGTTTTGCCGTAAAATTGCATCTTTCATTCATGTTTGCCCTAAGGCAGCCTGAAAAACATCAACACACCAAGAGGAACAATTTATGAAATCACAAATAGAACAAATCCTTATCCCCGCCACCCAGCGCACGCTCGGCAGCGAAAAAGCCGTGAAAAGCGTTGCCGAAGAAAACGGCAGCCTGAAAGTGGCGTTGGAGTTCGGCTATCCCGTTGCCCACATCGCGCAGCAGCTTCACGAAGCCATCGCCGCCGCCACAGGCAAGCCCATCAAGCTGGAAATCACGCACAACGTGGTCGCGCACAAAGTGCAAAACGGCATCCCCACGATTAAAGGCGTGAAAAATATCATCGCCGTGGCATCGGGCAAGGGCGGCGTGGGCAAATCCACCACCACCGCCAACTTGGCTACCGCGCTGGCAAAAATGGGCGCGCGCGTGGGCGTGTTGGATGCCGATTTATACGGCCCCAGCCAGCCCACCATGCTTGGTGTGGCAACGCAGCAGCCTGAAAAACAAGCGCAGCAGCTGATTCCTGTAACCAACGCGGATGGCATTCAAGTGATGTCTATCGGCTTTTTGGTGGACACCGACCAAGCCGTTGTGTGGCGCGGTCCGATGGTGTCGCAAGCCCTGCAACAGCTTTTGATGCAAAGCCAATGGGACGATGTGGATTATCTGTTTGTGGATTTGCCCCCCGGTACAGGCGATATTCAGCTAACGCTGTCGCAAAAAATCCCCGTAACAGGCGCGGTGGTGGTTACCACGCCGCAAGACATCGCGCTGATTGATGCGCGCAAGGCGGTGGATATGTTTAACAAGGTGAACATTTCCATTTTGGGCGTGCTGGAAAATATGTCGGTACACGTTTGCAGCAATTGCGGGCATCA
Organism: uncultured Kingella sp.; assembly: GCA_963520365.1. Classification (GTDB taxonomy): domain Bacteria; phylum Pseudomonadota; class Gammaproteobacteria; order Burkholderiales; family Neisseriaceae; genus Kingella_B. Next base: position 30,361 of record CAUQQW010000004.1, on the reverse strand, counting down.
TGAAGCGCTGTTTGGCAGCGATGGCGGCAAAAATCTTGCGGCGAAATTGAACGTGCCGCTGCTGGGGCAATTGCCGTTGTCGTTGCCTGTGCGCGAAGCGATGGATGCGGGCACGGCAGGCGCGTTGTTGGACACGCAAGCCGCTATCGCCGAAATCTACACCCAAGCTGCGTTCCAGATTGTGCTGGCGGTGGCGGACAAAGGGCGCGATTTCAGCAGCAAGTTTCCGAAAATTGTGATTGAGTCGTAAGCCGTTCCAAGCCACAAAAGGCAGCCTGAAAACGAGAAATCTGTTTTCAGGCTGCCTTTTTGGTTGTCTATTGATTAGGCGATTAGGCAAATGGATGCTGAATCAAAATCGTCTCTTCTCTATCAGGCCCTGTGGACACAATCGCAATCGGTGCGCCGCACACTTCTTCAATCCGCCGCAGGTATTTTTTGGCGTTGTCGGGCAGCGCGTCATACGATTGCACGCCAAAGGTGGATTCCTGCCAGCCTGCGAGTGTTTCGTAGATGGGGGCGCAGCCTGAAACCGCGTCTGCACCAAAGGGCAGGATGTCGGTAGTGCTGCCATCGGGCAAGGTGTAGCCTGTGCAGATTTTCACTTCGTCCATGCCGTCCATCACGTCTAATTTGGTGATGCACATCCCCGTGATGCCGTTGATTTGAATGGAGCGTTTGAGCGCGGCAGCATCAAACCAGCCACAGCGGCGCGGTCTGCCTGTTACCGAGCCAAACTCGTTGCCACGCTCTGCCAAACCTGCGCCGATGTCGTCAAACAATTCGGTGGGGAACGGCCCGCCGCCCACGCGCGTGGTGTAGGCTTTCACGATGCCCAGCACATATTGCAGCATTTGCGGTGGCACGCCCGCGCCCGCCGATGCCGCGCCCGCCACGCAGTTAGACGAAGTAACAAACGGATAGGTGCCGTAATCAATATCCAGCAGCGTGCCTTGCGCACCTTCAAACAGCAGGCGTTCGCCGCGCTGGTTTTTGTCGTACAACGTGCGCGGCACGTCGGCAATCATCGGCAACACGCGCGCGCGGAAGCTGTTGATTTGGTGCATCACATCGTCAAACTCAATCGCCGCTGCGCCATGCAAATGCACCAATTGCGTGTTATACAACGCCAAATTGGCGCGCACTTTCTCGGCAACCAACTCCATGTTCAGCAAATCGCCCACGCGCACCGCCCGCCGCGCCACTTTGTCTTCATAGGCGGGCCCGATGCCGCGCCCTGTGGTGCCGATTTTTTTGTCGCCTTTGGATTGCTCGCGGGCTTGGTCCAGCGCGATGTGGTAAGACAAAATCAACGGCGCGGTGTCGGCGATTTTCAGCCGTTGTTCCACATTGGGCACGCCCGCAGCGTTCAGCTCATCAATCTCGCCGAGCAGCGCTTCGGGCGAAAGCACCACGCCCGAGCCGATAAAGCAGTCTAGTTTTTCGTGCAAAATGCCGCTGGGAATCAGGCGCAGCACGGTTTTTTTGCCGTTCACCACCAGCGTGTGCCCTGCGTTGTGTCCGCCTTGAAAGCGCACCACGCCTGTGGCTTGCTCCGCCAGCCAGTCCACAATTTTGCCTTTGCCTTCGTCGCCCCATTGTGCGCCGATAACGACTACGTTTTGTGCCATTTTTGATTACCTTTTTGAGTTAAAAGAAAGGGGTTTTCAGGCTGCGTTTAGGCAGGGGCAGCCTGAAAATAGGAATGGAGTGGTTGTTGCGCGTTTCAGGCTGCCCTATTGCGCAGCCAAAGGCAGCCTGAAAGTGGCATTACTCGTTTTCAGGCTGCCTTTGGCGTTTGTAATGCTTCACAATGCCCGTCGCCGAAATCGCAATCCAAAAAATCTCAATCACAAACGAACCCAAATTGAAATGCACGCACAAGCTCAAAATCAGCAGCACCGCGCCCAAGCCGTTTAGCAAGTTATACGACAGCGAAGTCGGCTTCCATTTTTCGCTCACCACTAGCCAAAACGCCAGCACCACGCAGCCCATGCCGGCAAAGCCGACAATATGCGCGGCAAGGCTCAAAAAGTTCAGCGTGGTTTCGTCTAAATTAAACCATTGTAAAACACCCATTTATGCTACTTTCCATTCGTTATCACGTTGAACCAGCGTTTTCAGGCTGCCCGAATTGTCGGGCAAGCCATAATCCACCACCACGCACACGCCTTGCGCGCGCAATTTATCCACCGCATTTTTCGCCGCCGCATAATCCTTCTGCGCCACGCGCACCGCTTCGGGGCGCTCGCTGGCGGCAAGATACGCGCCAAACAAGCGCAAATCAAAGCTAAACCCCGTGGCAGGACGGCTGCGCCCGAAATACGCGCCCAAGCCATCATAGCGCCCGCCGCGTGCTACTGCATCGTGGTAATCGGGCGTGTAGGCAGCGTAGAGCAAGCCCGTGTGGTAGTTATCCACGCGCACTTCCGCCAAATCAATATGCACCGCCTGCTCGGGAAACGCCGCGCACACCTGCGCCAAGGTATCCAAGGCTTGCATGATGGCGGTGAGCTGCGGCAATTGAGCGCGGGCTTTGTCCAACACTTCGCGGCTGCCGTATAGCTCGGGCAGCGCGGCAAAAGCGTTGAGCCAAATGCTGTCCAACTGCCATGCTTGCGCCAACTGGCGAACCGCATCGCGGTCTTTATCCTGCAACAGCGCGAGCAATTGGCGGCTTTGCGCTTCGCTCAACTGCGCGGCAGCAGCAATCGCGCGAAACACGCCCAAATGCCCCAGCGACAAAATAATATTGTTCAGCCCGCCGATTTTTATCGTTTTCAACATCAAATCAATGATTTCCACATCGGCAACCGTATCGGCGCAGCCGTATAATTCCGCGCCTGTTTGGATTTGCTCGCGCGTGGTCAATAGCGCATCGGGCTGGGCGTGCAACACACTGCCTGAATAACACAAGCGGTTAATGCCTTGATTTTTCATCAACAAATGCGCGTCAATCCGCGCCACTTGCGGCGTAATATCGGCACGAATGCCCAGCTGCCGCCCTGTGATTTGGTCTGCCAAGCGAATGGTTTTCAGCGACAAGCCATCGTCAATATGCGTGAGCAGCGAGCGACTGTATTCCATCAAAGGCGGCTGCACCAGCTCATAGCCATGCGTGCGAAATTGAGCAAGTATTTGTTCTTTCACACTTTCTAGTTGGCGCGCTCTCTCGGGGAGGATGTCGGCAATGTGTTCGGGAAGCTGCCACGGTTGCATGGTTTGGTGTCCTGTTAATTGGCAAAACGAAAGGGCAGACTTTAACATAAAATAACACTAGGGGCAGCCTGAAAACGCGGGATAAATGGTTTTCAGGCTGCCCTATTGCGTTTGCCATCTGGTTAACGCCAAAGCATAAAACGCAAAAAAGCCTAAACAACATTGGCTGTTTAGGCTGGAATTTGGTGGCCAGAGGCAGGATCGAACTGCCGACACACGGATTTTCAATCCGTTGCTCTACCGACTGAGCTATCTGGCCAAGAAGTCGCGCATTGTATGCAGGCTTGGGGCGGGGCGCAAGCGATTTGTTGGCTTTTGTTAAGCGGTGTTTGTTTTGTAAAGAAAATTTGTTTGGCGAGGGCTGGGCGGCGAGCGGACAAAGCTGCGTCTCGTCATTCCTTGCGGGCTAAACAGCGGTAGCCTGAAAAACGCCGTAAGCGTTTCGTTTGAAAAAATCAGTTAAAATTGCCTTGCCGTTTTCAGGCTGCCGAACTGGGCGAACTCAGATTCAGGCAGCCTGAAAACCATCAAATCCACCACCATCATTCATTATCCCCGAAAGGCAGCCTGAAAATGACTCATTCCAATCTATCCCAAGCCAAACTTATTGTTGTGAAAGTCGGCTCTAGCCTGGTAACCGCCGATGGGCGCGGCATTGACCAAAGCGCGCTAGACAACTGGGCAACGCAAATTGCCGCCATCAAGCGCAACGGTATAGATGTGATATTGGTGTCCAGCGGCGCGATTGCCGAGGGCATGAAGCGGCTGGGCTGGGCAAAACGCCCGCGTGCGTTAAACGAATTGCAAGCGGCGGCGGCCGTGGGGCAGATGGGCATCGCGCAGGCGTATGAGCGCGCGTTTTCCGCGCACCAGCTTAACACCGCGCAAATCTTGCTCACGCACGAAGATTTGAGCGACCGCACGCGCTATCTCAACGCACGCAGCACGCTGCAAACGCTGCTGGCGCAGAATATCGTGCCCGTTATCAACGAAAACGACACGGTAACCACCGCCGAAATCAAGCTGGGCGACAACGACACGCTCGGCGCGCTGGTTACCAATTTGGTGGATGCCGATGCGCTGATTATCCTTACCGACCAGCGCGGTTTATACGACAGCGACCCGCGCAAAAATCCGCAAGCGCAGTTTATCAGCCAAATTTCCGCCGCCCATCCCGATTTGGAAAGCATGGCAGGTGGCGCAGGCACAGGCGTGGGCACGGGCGGAATGTTCACCAAAGTGCTGGCGGCAAAACGCGCGGCGCTGAGCGGGGCGAACACCATTGTGGCATCGGGGCGCGAGATTGATGTGCTGGCGCGATTGTGCGCGGGCGAAAGCATCGGCACGCTGTTCACCAGCGAATTTAGCCGCGTGAATGCGCGCAAACAATGGCTGCTGGGGCATATTCAAATTGCGGGCAGCGTGGTGGTGGATGCGGGCGCGGAAATCGCGTTGCAACAAAGCCGCAGCAGCTTGCTGCCCGTGGGCTGCGTGCGCGTGAACGGACATTTTCAGCGCGGCGAGTTGGTTGCCATTGTGAACAGCGAAGGCAAGGAAATCGCGCGCGGTTTGAGCAATTACAGCAGCGCTGAAGCGGCAAAAATCCAGCACTGCCATGCCAACGAAATCGCCGAAAAACTGGGCTACGCGCATGAAGATGAGCTGGTGCATCGCGATAATATGGCGCATTGGTGATGATGCTGGGTTGCGGTTTTCAGGCTGCATCTGAGCCAGCAAAGGCAGCCTGAAAAGCATTGGTTGCCCATTTGCAAAACCAGTTCACCCCAAACCCAAAACATTTCAGGCTGCCTCAACCTTGTAAACAAGATAGGCAGCCTGAAATTGTGTTACTGGCTTCAAGAATCGCCACGCGACAGCAAGCTAATCAACCAAGCCACAAAGCGCACCAGCAGCGAAACCAGTTCATATAAGCCTTCCATCGGCGCTTATTGCAAGCCCAATTGCGCCAACACGCAAGCGCTCAAAAATTCAGCTTGTTCCGCCGAAGCCCGCGCCGAAACGGGCAAGATTACCGCGCCTTGGGCAGACAAGGTTTGCATATTGTGCAACTGCGCTGCTGAAAATACCGTTTCGCAAGGCGCGATGATAACGGGGCGTTTGGTTGCTAACGCCAATTCTGCCATGCGCGCGGCGGGCGAATGCGTTGCGCCGTTGGCGATGAGCGCCATGTTGCTGCCACGCGCCGCTGGTATTACCACCGCATCCAAAGCGAAGGGCAGCAAATGCTCATCGGCAAAGCTCAATTGCGCTTCGGTGGCGTAGAAATGTTTGCGCACCGCGTTGCCATCGGTTAAAGCGATGCCCGCTTGCTCAAACGCTTGCGCAGCGGCATCGTTAAACGCCACGCAAACTTGTTTACCCGCGCTCAACAACGCGCGAATCACCGCTGCGCCGTAAACCGCGCTTTCGGGAGCAGTCAAAGCCACGCCAATCAAGTTGCTCACCGCTTTCAGGCTGCCTGAAACTGCCGCTGTTGCCGCAGCAGGCTCGCCGCTGTGGTCAATATCCATCCAGCCTGCGGGTTTGTTCATGCCTTGTTCCAAGCGCGCGGCAACGCGTCTGCCCAATTGCAGGGCTTTGCCATTGGGTTTCACCACTTGCGCGCGCAGTTGATACAAATAGGCTGGCTTGTCGTAGCCAGTTTTACGCGCCAATTCGGCAATAGTGCCCGCTTCGGTGATCAACAATTCAAAGTTTGCAAAACGAATGTCTTGTACAGTTTTCATACTCTTCCCTGTGAGTTAAGATTAACAAACGAAGCGCGCAATATAATACTTTGCTTAAATAAATTCAACCATTTTTACTCAATTGATAAGGATAACGCTACCCTGCGCTATTTCTTCGCCGCTTATCTAATCACAGCAGCCTGAAAATATAGCATCGCCGCGGTTGCCTTGAAAAACCGCGCCCGCGCCCAATATACCCCGCCAATTCATCCCCAAAATCACCACCATGAACCTAGCCAATCATTTTCTACTTGCCATGCCCAATCTGGAAGATTCCCTGTTTTCAGGCAGCCTGATTTATATGTGCGAACACAGCGAAAGCGGCGCAATGGGCGTTATTGTTAACAAGCCCTCGCCCGTTCCCATGAGCGTGGTTTTCGCCGCCATTGGCAAAGACACGCCGCCGCGCCTGAAAAACCAATATGTGATGATGGGCGGCCCGATGCAAACCGAGCGCGGCTTTGTATTGCACACGCCGATTGGCAATTGGGACAGCAGCCTTAGCATCACCGACACCATCGCGCTCACCACCTCGCGCGACATCATTGAAGGGCTGCATCAAAACGACGAAATTCAAGGTGTGGTGCTTACCATAGGCTATTCCAGTTGGAGCGCGGGGCAGTTGGAAAAAGAAATCGCGCAAAATTCTTGGTTGATTGTGCCCGCCGATGCGCACATTTTGTTTGATACGCCGCCCGAAGAGCGCTACGCCGCCGCGTTTGCCAAGCTGGGCATTCGCCGCGAGCATTTCACAGGAGTGATGGGTCATGCCTAATATTGCTGCACCCGCAAGCGGCGGATGCTTGGCGTTTGATTTTGGTGAAACGCGCATCGGCGCGGCGCAAGGCGATTGCAGCATCCGCATCGCGCACCCCATCGCCACGATAACGGGCAACAGCAACGATGAAAAATTCGCCCAAATCGCCGCGCTGATCCAAGAATGGCAGCCTGAAAACCTAATCGTCGGCTTGCCCACGCATATTGACGGCGCAGAACACGCGCTCACGCAGCTTGCGCGCAAATTTGGGCGACGGCTCAACGGGCGTTTCAGACTGCCTGTTTACTGGGTGGACGAGCGATTATCATCTGTTTACGCGGAAGAATTGCTGCGCGAAAACGGCGTTCGCGGGCGCAAGCAAAAGCCGATGCTGGATCAAGTTGCCGCGCAAGCCATTTTGCAAAGTTTTTTTGACAACGGCGCGGCGGAATTTTTTGACCGCCAAGCAGATGCGAACAGCCATTCCTAAGTTATCCCAAAAAGGCAGCCTGAAAACCAACCCTATCCGTTTCAGGCTGCCTTATGCCGCAAAACCACACTATTGCGCCCCGTTTTGCGATAAATCTTGTCGGATGATGCAATCCGCCCTACCATTTGCCCCTTAAATTCGCCAAACAAAAGGAATCATCATGAAAAAATATCTCGCCGTAACGCTCTGCGCCGTATCGCTCGCGCTCACTGCAAACGCAGCAAGCGCCAAAACCAGCAAAGCCAAAGCTGGAAAAACCAGAGTGAACAAAAAAGCCGCCCACAGCAAAACAGTTGGCAACGCCCTGCCCTTAAAAGCAGACGGCTGCGCCCATTTTACCGCAGGCAAAGGCAGCTATCACTTTTCCGTTCCCGACGATGGCAAAGCCCTGCACAGCAGCGTGAGCGGCGTGCTTACCAGCCCCAGCGGCGAAACTTTACACATGGCGCGCGGCATTGATACCGATAGCGGTGTGGAATTCAATTTCGCCGATTTGCCCGAAGCAGGCAGCTACACCATCCGCTTTAATAGCAGCGGCAAAGTTTCCGCTTGCATTGAATAATCCGCGCAACATCGTTGCCCAGCATAAAAAGGCAGCCTGAAAACGGAAATACACGTTTTCAGGCTGCCTTTATTGCATTGTGCGGATGGGGTTATTCGTCGCCGTCGTTGAGTGCGTTGATGCTGTAACCGCCGTCCACATAAGTGATTTCGCCTGTGATGCCCGATGCCAAATCAGACAACAAGAAAGCGGCGGTGTTGCCCACTTCTTCAATGGTTACATTGCGGCGCAGCGGATTTTGCGCGGCGACGTGTGCCAACAATTTGCCAAAATCGGCGATACCTGATGCGGCTAGGGTTTTGATAGGGCCGGCGGAAATGCCGTTGCAGCGGATGCCTTCTTTGCCCAAGCAAGATGCGGTGAAGCGGATGCCTGCTTCCAAGCTGGCTTTTGCCATGCCCATCACGTTGTAATTCGGAATGGCGCGAACGGCACCCAGATAAGTGAGCGCCAAAATAGAAGCGTTGCGCCCTTGCATCATCAGGCGAGCGGCTTTTGCCAACGCGGGCAAGCTGTATGCGGAAACTTCGTGCGCAACGTTAAAGGCTTCGCGGCTGATGCTGTCCAAAAAGTCGCCGCCGAGCGCTTCTTTGGGCGCAAAGGCAATGGCGTGCACCAAGCCATCCAAGCCATCCCAATGTTTGCCCAAATCGGCGAAGGTTTGGGCGATTTCTTCATCGCTTTGCACATCGCAACGGAACACGAGTTCCGAACCAAATTCGGCGGCGAGTTTGCGTACGCGCTCTTCCAGTTTGTCCACTACATAAGTGAACGCCAGCTCCGCGCCTTGCTCGCGGCAGGCTTTGGCGATGCCGTATGCAATGGAGCGTTCGGAAATCATGCCGGTAATCAGGATTTTTTTGCCTTGCAAAATACTCATTTTGTGTCCTTTTTAAACAATTTGGAAAATCGGAAAAACCGCGTATTATAGTGGGTTTTGCGTTTTTCGGCAGCCTGAAAAGCATGGCTGGCTATCGGGATGATTTGGCGTTGATGCAAATCAATACAACGCGCCTTTGGGTTTTGTTGGTGCTCTTGGCTTGCTTGCAGCGCGCGATTAGGCAGACTGAAAACTCAATTCGGGCAATTCAGGCTGCTGATTTTCATCTTGCAGATGGCTGATGCCGATGCCAATCAGGCGATATTCGTGTTCGCGGGGCATACGCTGGGCAAGCTGTTGGGCAGCCTGAATCAGGGTTTGTGCGCTGGGCAAGGCGGATGAATAGGTTTGCGAACGGGTGAGCGTGCGAAAATCGCTGGTTTTGAGTTTGAGCGTGAGCGTTTGCCCGATGGTGTGGCGGCGTTGCATTTGTTGAGCCAAATCTTGGGCTAAATCGGGGATGTGGCGGACGATTTGATGCAGCGGCAAATCATCGGGCAGCGTGATTTCGGTGGAAATTTGCACGCGCTCGCGCTCGGGCTCAACGGGGCGATTATCCACGCCACGCGCCAGTTCGTGCAGGCGGTAGCCCCATCTACCAAACAGGTTCAGCAGCATCCCCAGCGGCACGCGTTGCAAATCGCCCACGGTGCGCCAGTCTTGTGCGTTAAGTTTGGCAAGCGTTTTTTTGCCCACGCCCGATATTTTGCCCAGCGGCAGGGTTTGCAAAAAAGCGTTTACTTGTTGCGGCGCAATCACAAATTGCCCATCTGGCTTGCGCCAATCGGAAGCGATTTTGGCGAGAAACTTGTTGGGCGCGATGCCTGCGGAAGCGGTTAGCCCCGTTTGGCGGCGGATTTCGGCGCGGATGGCAAGCGCGATGTCGCGGGCGTAGGCGATGTTTTGCTTGTTTTGGGTTACGTCTAAATAGGCTTCATCCAGCGCGAGCGGCTCAATGATGTCGGTATGCAGCCTGAAAATTTGGTGGATTTGCTGGGAGACTTGGCGATAAAGCGCGAACTGCGGTGGGATAAAAATGGCGTGCGGGCAAAGCCGTTTCGCCGTCGCCACCGCCATTGCCGAGCGCAAGCCGTATTTGCGGGCTTCGTAGGACGCGGCGCAAATCACCGAGCGCGCGCCATCCCAAGCCACCACCACGGGCTTGCCGCGTAGCTGTGGTTGCTCGCGCAGTTCTACTGATGCGTAGAACGCGTCCATGTCTATGTGGATGATTTTGCGTGGATTCATGGTGATGATTGAGGCAGCCTGAAAGTGGGCGGGAGACATTTTCAGGCTGCCTTTATGCTCAACTTTCTTCTTTCAAAACTTCTTCCAGCACCGCCAACGCGCGCACGGCTTCTTGGTTATCCTGCTCGGCGGCGCGTTGCCACCATTTTTTCGCTTCTTGATAATCCAGCAACACGCCCGAGCCTTCGGCATAAGCAAAGCCCAAGTTTAATTGCCCATCGGCATCGCCCGCTTCTGCAGCAAGGCGAAACCATTGCGCCGCGCGTGCTTCGTTTTTCTCCACGCCATAGCCTTCTTGATACAGCATCCCCAAGTTCACCATCGCGTTCACATTGCCCATATCCGCAGCTTGCTGGTAATACTGCGCTGCGCGCACGTAATCCTTTGCCACGCCCAAGCCATCGTCGTAGCAAACGCCTAAGTTATACAAGGCTTCATCGTCGTCTTGCTCGGCAGCGGCTTGCCAATAGCGCATCGCTTGGGCGTAATCCTGCGGCGTGCCCAGCCCTTCGGCGTATAACCGCGCAAGATAGTTGGCAGCATCCCATTCGCCTTGTTCAAAAGCGGCGCTGTACCATTTAATCGCCGCGGCATAATCCTGCGGCATATCCACGCTGTCTTCATACAACGCAGCAAGGTTAAACTGCGCGGCAGCATCGCCCTGCTCGGCGGCGGCCTGATACCATTTGGCAGCGGCGGCGTAATCGGTTTTCACGCCCAAGCCGTGTTCATGCATAAACGCCAATTGGTATTGCGCGTCCACATCGCCCTGCTCGGCAAATTGGCGGATAACAGGCGCAGCGGCTTTATAGTTGCCCTTTTGGATTTGCGCGAACGCGGTGTTGAGTTTGAGATTTTGTAGAGAATACGACATGGCGAACTTTCATATAAACGGTTAGGCAGCCTGAAAGCGGTTTTCAGGCTGCATTTGATTTGAAAGCGCAGATTTTAACGTAGATTAAGGCAGCCTGAAAAACGGAGAGCGCGTTTTCAGGCTGCATCAATCAGTTTATACAGCCCCGCCTTCTTGTTTTCCCCGCATAAAAATCAATCATTCAACCATCAAGGCAGCCTGAAAACGCGTTCCCCAGTCTCGGCAAAACCAAAGCAAGTTTCAGCGAAGCTAAAATGCTATAATCCACCCGTTTTGTTTATACACAAAGGAAACACAAAAATGTCTTGCGAACACCTTGTCATGCAATACAGCACCTTCCCCAAAAACCCCAACAACGCCCTGCTAGAACCCATGTTTCTCGGGCAGCCCGTCAACGTTGCCCGCTACGACCAACAAAAATACGAAACCTTTGAAAAGCTGATTGAAAAACAAATCTCATTCTTCTGGCGACCCGAAGAAGTGGATTTATCACGCGATCGCATTGACTACGCCAACCTGCCCGAACACGAAAAACACATCTTCATCAGCAACTTGAAATACCAAACTCTGCTGGACAGCATCCAAGGGCGCAGCCCCAATGTTGGCCTGCTGCCGCTCGTTTCCCTGCCCGAGCTGGAAACATGGATTGAAACCTGGTCGTTTTTTGAAACCATCCACAGCCGCAGCTACACCCACATCATCCGCAACATCGTCAACGACCCATCCGTCGTGTTTGATGACATCGTACAAAACGAATACATCATCGCCCGCGCCGAAGACATCGCCTGCTACTACGACGATTTGATTGAATACACTCAATATTTCAACCTGTTAGGCGTAGGCGAACATCGCGTAAACGGCAAAACCATAGTCGTATCCGAGCGCGAATTAAAGAAAAAACTCTATCTCTGTCTAATGTGCGTCAACGTGCTAGAAGCCATCCGTTTCTACGTTTCTTTCGCCTGCTCGTTTGCCTTTGCCGAGCGCGAATTGATGGAAGGCAACGCCAAAATCATCAAACTCATCGCCCGCGACGAAGCCCTGCATTTAACCAGCACGCAACACATGCTCAACCTGATGCGCGGCGGCGCAGAAGGCGCAGAATGGGCAGAAATCGCCGCCGAATTGCAAGACGAATGCTTTGAGCTTTTCAAAAAAGCTGCCAACCAAGAAAAAGAATGGGCAGAATACCTATTCAAAGACGGCAGCATGATTGGCTTAAACAAAGACATCCTATGCCAATACGTTGAATACATCACCAACGCCCGTATGCTTGCCGTCGGTTTGCCACAAGCATTTGAAAAAGCCACGCAAAACCCCATTCCGTGGATTAACGCATGGCTCTCATCCGACAACGTGCAAGTTGCACCGCAAGAAGTGGAAATCTCATCCTACCTAATCGGGCAAATTGACGCCGAAGTGAAAACCGAAGATTTAGAAGATTTTGAGTTGTAAACCATAATAGGCAGTCTGAAAACCCAATTTCAGGCTGCCTTATTGCGTTTGCTTTGCCGCCCAGCCATGCCGCAAACCGCCGTTTTAGACCATTCACTTGATACCCACTCCCATTTTGCATACAATCCCGCGTTTTGCAAAATTAACAGAAAGCCCCCAAATGGCAGCATACAACACCCAAAAAGTCCTATCCGTACACCATTGGACAGACGCTTATTTCAGCTTCACTTGCACCCGCGATGAAAGCCTGCGCTTTGAAAACGGGCAATTCGTCATGATTGGCGTGATGGGCGACAACGGCAAACCCATCATGCGTGCATACAGCATCGCCAGCCCCAACTGGGAAGAACATTTAGAATTTTTCAGCATCAAAGTGCAAGACGGCCCGCTCACCAGCCGCTTACAGCATATTAAAGTTGGCGACAACATCTTCATCAGCAAAAAACCCACGGGTACACTCATCGCCAGCGATCTCAATGAAGGCGGCAAACATCTCTATTTATTATCAACAGGCACAGGGCTTGCCCCATTTTTAAGCATCACCCGCGATCCCGACATTTACGAGCAATTTGAAAAAGTGATTTTGGTGCACGGCGTGCGCCACAAAGAAGATTTGGCATACTACGACCACTTCACCCAAGACTTGCCCAACCACGAATTCCTAGGCGAAATGGTGCGCGAAAAATTGATTTACTACCCCGTTGTATCGCGCGAACCCTTTGAACACCAAGGGCGCTTAACCGACCTAATGAAAAGCGGTAAACTGTTTGACGACATCGGCTTGCCCCCTATCAACCCCCAAGACGACCGCGCCATGCTCTGCGGCAGTATGCCGATGAACGCCGACACCTCCGCCATACTAGACAGCTTCGGCTTGGTCGCCTCCCCCAAAACAGGCGTGCGCGGCGATTATTTAATTGAACGCGCCTTTGTAGAACAATAATCTTTACCCCATTCAGGCAGCCTGAAAGCGCATTTCCCGTTTTAGCTTTGCTGAAACTCGCGGCGCTCGTTTTCAGGCTGCCTGAAAACTACTTTATCACCATGGCACAACGCTCCAAATCATCCCCCGCATGGCTACACGAACACGTTAACGACCCCTATGTTAAACGCGCACAAAAAGACGGCTACCGCGCCCGCGCCGCCTATAAACTGCTGGAAATCAACGAAAAAGACAAGCTCATCAAGCAAGGCACAGTTTTAGCCGATTTGGGTTCCGCCCCTGGGAGTTGGTCGCAAATCGCCGCCAAGCTGGTGGGCAAAACAGGCAAGGTATTCGCGCTAGACATCTTGCCGATGGATGCGCTGGATGACGTGGATTTTATCCAAGGCGATTTTCGTGAAGAAACCGTGTTAGCCGAGTTTGAACGCCTGCTGGATAATCGCCCGCTAGACCTTGTAATTTGCGATATGGCACCCAATATGTCGGGCAACGACACCATAGACCAAGCACGGAGCTTTTATTTATGCGAGCTGGCATTAGACTTTGCCCGCGAACATTTGAAAACAGGCGGCGCTTTTTTGGTGAAAGTGTTTCAAGGTTCGGGCTATCAAGAATACATGGCAACCATGCGCGAAGTATTTGCCACAGTGCAAACGCGCAAACCTGATGCGTCGCGCAATCGGTCTAGTGAGATTTATTTATTAGGCAAAAATAAGCGATAAGGCAGCCTGAAAAATATTTTACAATCCATCCCCATTTCTATTTTCAAGAGGAGTTTGTTTCTGTGGGAAGCAACTTAAAAAATCTCATCGTAGGAGCGATTTTATTTTTGGGCATCGCCTTTGGCGTGCAGCATATGCGCGAAACCAAAGTGGACAGCCAGCAAATTGAATATTCCCAATTTATCCAGCAAGTTAAAGAAGGAAAAATCAGCAATTTGAATATTGAAGGCTCGCCCATCGGTTACGAAATCAAAGGCGAGCGCAAAGACAAATCCAAGTTCAAAACCAACGCGCCCATGGACGACAATCTGGTAACGCTGCTGGTGGATAACAAAGTGCGCTTCAAAGTTACGCCCGAAGAAAAACCAGGCTTTTTAAGCAGCCTGTTTATGAGCCTGCTGCCCGTTATCTTGCTGATTGGCGCGTGGATGTGGTTCATGCGGATGCAATCGGGCGGCGGTAAAGGCGGCGCATTTTCGTTTGGCAAAAGCCGCGCCAAATTGTTGGATAAAGATGCCAACAAAGTAACTTTTGCTGATGTCGCTGGCTGCGATGAAGCCAAAGAAGAAGTGCAAGAAATCGTGGATTATCTGAAAGCGCCTAACCGCTATCAAAGTTTGGGCGGTCGCGTGCCGCGCGGTATTTTGCTGGCAGGCAGCCCAGGTACGGGTAAAACGCTGCTGGCAAAAGCGATTGCAGGCGAAGCGGGCGTGCCGTTTTTTAGCATTTCGGGTTCGGATTTTGTGGAAATGTTTGTTGGCGTGGGCGCGAGCCGTGTGCGCGATATGTTTGAACAAGCCAAGAAAAACGCGCCTTGCATTATTTTTATTGACGAGATTGACGCGGTGGGTCGCCAGCGCGGCGCGGGCTTGGGCGGCGGCAACGATGAGCGCGAGCAAACGCTGAACCAATTGCTGGTGGAAATGGATGGCTTTGAAAGCAATCAAACTGTGATTGTGATTGCGGCGACCAACCGCCCCGATGTGTTAGACCCTGCGTTGCAACGCCCTGGCCGTTTTGACCGCCAAGTGGTGGTGCCGTTGCCTGATATTCGCGGACGCGAACAGATTTTAAAAGTGCACGCGCAAAAAGTGCCGCTGGATAGCAGCGTGGATTTGACTTCGCTGGCACGCGGTACACCTGGTTTTTCGGGTGCGGATTTGGCGAATTTGGTGAACGAAGCTGCGCTGTTTGCTGGTCGCCGCAATAAAGTAAAAGTGGACCAAAGCGATTTTGAAGACGCCAAAGACAAAATCTACATGGGCCCTGAACGCCGCAGCATGGTGATGCACGAAGACGAAAAACGCGCCACCGCTTACCACGAAGCGGGGCACGCGATTGTGGCGGAAAGCCTGCCATTTACCGACCCTGTGCACAAAGTAACCATTATGCCGCGCGGGCGCGCGCTGGGCTTAACTTGGCAACTGCCTGAGCGCGACCGCATTTCGTTATACAAAGACCAAATGTTGAGCCAACTGGCGATTTTGTTTGGCGGGCGCATCGCCGAAGATATTTTTGTCGGGCGCATTTCTACCGGCGCATCAAACGATTTTGAACGCGCCACGCAAATCGCGCGAGACATGGTTACGCGCTATGGCATGAGCGATCGCATGGGTGTGATGGTGTATGCGGAAAACGAAGGCGAAGTGTTCTTGGGGCGCAGCGTTACCCGTTCGCAAAATATTTCTGAGAAAACGCAGCAAGATGTGGATGCCGAGGTGCGCCGCATTTTGGACGAGCAATATGCCGTTGCCTACAAAATCCTCAGCGAAAACCGCGACAAAATGGAAACCATGTGCAAGGCGTTGGTGGAATGGGAAACCATTGACCGCGACCAAGTGCTGGAAATTATGGCGGGCAAGCAGCCCAGCCCACCTAAGGATTACAGCCATAATGTGCGCAGCAACGGCGATGTGATTGATGGCGTGGAATTTGAAACTCTGCCCGAAGTTGACGAGCTTGCCGCTGCGGCGGAAACGGTTGAAACGCAGCCTGAAACGGAAGCTGCGCCAAAAGACGATGCAGCGCCCAAAGCGTAACCAAAACGAAAGACCGAATAGCCGTTCGGTCTTTTTTTTGCTGTTTAAGGCAGCCTGAAAACGAGCAGCGCGAGTTTCAGCGAAGCTAAAACTGCTGGCTTCAACAAAGCTAATGGTTTTCAGGCTACCTATTACAGGAGAGATAGATGTTCGCAAAATTGAAACAAAGATACGCTGTGCTGTTGGACGACAAAGGCTGTTCGCCCGATGAAATTCAAGAAATCGCAACGGTGCTGGCGTTGAAACTGCCCGATGATTTCATCACGATTGCGCGTTTTTTCAGTGGCGGAAGTTTAGGTGAGATAGATTTTTTCTCGTTCACGCGCGATTGCGCGCCGAATATTGTTGATAAAACGCTGCGCTTGCGGCAAGCGGTTGCGTTGCCGCACCGTTATGTTTTTCTGGCGGAATTTGCCGAGAGCGTGGTTTTGTATGATGCGGAGCAATCGCGCGCGTTTTGGTTTTTGGCGGCGGAGTTGCCCGCATTTCTCCACGATGCAACGGCGATGGAGAGCGATGTGTGGGCGAGTTTTGCGGATTTGTTCGCGGAGTGTTTGACTGATGAAGAAGCAGCCTGAAATGGGGTTTTCAGGCTGCCTTTGCTTGCCTACTGCATGGCGCGGCAGATTCGCCCCAGCGCGGCAGCCAAAACTATGCGTTTCAGGCTGCCTTTTTAGTATAATGCGGCGTTTGTTTGGCAGCCTGAAAACGCTGCCAACGTTATCGCCATCCAAAGAATCTGTTATGAAAAAATTATCTCTTATCGCCGCCGCGCTGTTGCTTGCCGCCTGTGGCAGCACATCGCCCACCCAATATTACCAACTGCCCGACAGCGCTTTCAGGCTGCCTGCGCAAAGCAATCCCGCGCACAATATCGGCGTGAAAATCGTGTTGGCAGCGCCAATCAACGGCGATAGCCTGCTCTATCAAAGCGATGAACACACGCTCACTTTCGCTCAGCAAAACCTGTGGGCGGCACCGCTAGACCAAGCGCTCGCGCGCGCCTTGGCGAATAAACTCAACGCAGCAGGCAGCCTGAAATATCAGCCTGCCGAAGCCAGCAGCGCGCAGCTAACTGTTTACATTGACCGCTTCCAAGGCAGCTATCGCGGCGAAACTGAAATCAGCGGCTATGCGCGTTGGCAAAACGGTACACAAACCCCGTTTCACGTTACCACGCCGCAGCAAGGCGACGGCTATGCCGCTATGCTTAACAGCCTAGACCAAGGCTTGGCAACGGTTGCGCAACAAATTGCGCGATGATAACAGGCAGCCTGAAAAGCCGTTTAGCCGTTTTCAGGCTGCCTAAACCATTTGATTAACGGCTCCCAACCATGCATCAATTCTCCATCCACCGCCCAAGCGGCGAACATCTCGGCTTTTTGGTGATGCTTGCCGACGACGAAACCAGCAGCCATCCCGAAAGCGGACAGCTCGCCGTGCAGATTCAACCGCAAGCGCAAGATAGCGCGCTCGCCCGTTTTGCCCAAGCGCAAGCGCTGTATTGGCAGTTATCCAGCGATCATGTTCGCATCCACGATAAAGACGGCGATTATCGCGCCAGCATCCGCCAAGAATGGCTGATTATCGGCGGCGAACACTATCAACTCAACGACTTAGAAGGCAGCCTGTAAACATGGAAAGCCTGTATATACTCATCCCCATCAGCATTTTGCTCGCCTTTATCATTGGCTACTTTTTTTGGTGGTCTGGCAAAAGCGGGCAATTTGACGACTTGGAAGGTCCCGCCCACCGCATCTTGATGGATGATGACGACACCTACAACAAATCTCCCCCACCGAAAGACGCACCATGAAAAACGACTTCGCATTTGCCACCAGCCGCCGTTTCGCCCCGCTGTTTAGCACCCAATTTTTGGGTGCGTTAAACGACAATTCATTCAAAACCACGCTGTTTGTTTTGATTAGCTTTTATGGTTTGGGCAAAAACGATGCCATTCCATCCGAACAAATGCTCAATGTGGGCGCGCTGCTGTTCATCCTGCCCTATTTCCTGTTTTCATCGTTTTCGGGGCAGCTTGCCACGCGCTACAACAAAGCCCGCCTCGCCCAAGCCACCAAAGTGTTGGAAGTGGCGGTGATGGCGGTGGCAGGATTCGGTTTTTATATCCAATCCGCGCCCCTGCTGCTGTTGTGCCTGTTTGTCATGGGCACGCAATCCACGCTGTTCGGTCCGGTCAAATACGCCATCCTGCCCGAATACCTCGCCGAAAAAGAACTCATCATGGGCAATGGTTTGATTGAATCGGGCACGTTTATCGCCATTTTGCTCGGTCAAATCATCGGCACGGCGGTGGCGGGCGAAAGTCCGTTGATTCTCGCAGGCTGGGTGGTGTTGATTGCCGTTTTGGGCTTGGCAACCAGCGCTGCCATGCCATCGGTTGCACCGAAAGAGCCCAAGCTGAAAGTGGATTGGAACATCGCTCGCAGCACGCAATCGCTGGTTGCCCAAGCCTATAAGCAGCCTGAATTGTTTACCGCCATCATGGGCATTTCGTGGTTTTGGTTTATCGGCGCGGTGTACACCACCCAGCTGCCCACCTTTGTGCGCATCCATTTGCATGGCAACACCGCTGTTTACAATCTAATGCTCACGCTGTTTTCCATCGGCATCGCCACAGGCTCTATCGCCTGCGCCAAGCTCAGCAAAGGCAATTTGAAACTTTGGCTGGTAACAGTGGGCGCAACGGGGTTGGCCATTTTTGGTAGTGCGTTGGTGTTTGTGTTATACGGCGTGCAGTTTTCAGGCAGCCTGAACAACTTGCAAGGCGCAAGCGCGTTTCTTTCGCAAAGCATGGCGTATCCCGTTATCTTGCTGATGATTGGCATCGGCTTTTTTGGCGGATTTTTCTCGGTACCGCTTTACACATGGCTGCAAACCTCATCGTCTGATGAATTCCGTGCCAACGCCATCGCGGTAAACAACATTCTCAATGCCGTGTTTATGGTTGCCGCCGCGCTGATGAGCATCGTGCTGCTCACCTTGTTCAACAGCATTTTGCTGCTTTATTTAGTCGTTGCCTTGGGCAATATCGGCTTTTTGTATTACTTGGGCAAACGCGCGCCGCAGCTATTCAAGCGCGGATAATGTTTGCAACCCACAGGCAGCCTGAAAATGGGAAATCATTTTGATGACGCCGAAACGCGCTTCACTCGTTTTCAGGCTGCCCTACCCCATCCACTTTCTCCCTACCATCAACATTATGACTACATCGCCCCCACAGCAGCCTGAAACACCAAACGAACACCCCAACAGCAGCCTGAAAACGCCAGATGCCGCCACCGCCCACGCGCAAAAAAAACGCAAAACCATCGTTATTTGGCTGCGCGTGATTGCGCTGTTGTTCGCAGGCTTCTTTTTGCTCAGCCAATGCGGCATGAGCAAGCCCAAAGCCAAAGCCGCCATCGTGCAAAGCTGCGTGCAAAACGTGCCACACGCGCCCAAATGGCAGCAAGACCTTGCCAAACGCAGCCTGAAAGACGACGATGGCGCACTCGTTGCCCAATATTGCCTTTGCATGTGGGATGAGCCGTTGCAAAAACTCTCCGCCCAGCAAATCCAATCGTTTGCCAAAATCTCGCCCGAGCAGCAATTGGCGCTGCTGGGTGGCGCAGAAGCATTCAGTAACCGCGATGCGCAATGCATTGCTAATCTAGGAGCGAAAAAATGATTAACACCGAAAACACCGTTTTACTCGTTGTGGACATCCAAGAGCGGCTGTTGCCCGCCCTGCACGAAAACAGCGCATTTCTCGCCGCCTGCCGCCAATTCATTACTGGCACAAACCTGCTGGGCATCCCCAGCATCATCACCGAGCAATATCCCAAAGGCTTGGGTGCCACCGTACCCGACATCGCCTTGCTCACCCCCGATGCACCCAAATTCAGCAAAACCCAGTTTTCTGCCTACACGCCCGAAGTTGCCGCCGCGCTGCAACAAAGAAGGCAGCCTGAAAGTGGGCAAGCTCAAAACATCATCCTAATCGGCTGCGAAACGCATATTTGCATGCTGCAAACCGTGCTGGATTTGCGTCAACAAGGCTACAACGTGTTCATCCCGCAAGAATGCGCCACTTCGCGCACCGCCGCCAACAAAGCCAACGGCTTGCAGCAAATCCAAGTAGCAGGCGGCATCGTCAGCAATATTGAAAGCCTGCTGTTTATGCTGCTCAAAGACGCGCAGCATCCGCAGTTCAAAGCAATTTCTAAATTGATTGTGTGATGGGCAAGGCGCAAGCCACACGCCTAAAGGCAGCCTGAAAACGTGTTTATCTTGTTTTCAGGCTGCCTTCTATTCATTATTGCCCACCCAAATCCATCCCCCGCCCCACCCATTACTCTGCTAGAATTGCACGTTTTTTAATCCATCCGCAAAGGAACGCAAATGATTGATTTCGCACACGCCGCCGATGGCGCAGTTGCCGCCAGCCAAAGCCCTTGGTCAGCCATTTTGATGTGGTTGCCGCTGTTTGCCATTGTTTATTTTATGATGATTCGCCCCAACCAAAAACGCGAAAAAGCCCGCCAAACCATGATTAGCGAGCTAAAAAAGGGCGACCGCGTGTTGCTTGCCGCAGGCTTTTACGGGCGCGTGATTAAAGCGGGCGAACAAATTTTCACCATTGAACTGGCGCGCGGCGTAAACATTGAAGTGGACAGAAACGCCATCGCCGCCAAAGTGGATGCCAACGCCGCCATGCCCGAAGCCGCCAACACCACACCGCCCGCCGCCGAATAATTTTCAGGCTGCTTTAAATAGCCAAACCCATCAACAAGCAGCAATGGCACGTCCCTTGCTGTTTTCCACGTTTTACCATCCTTTCAAGGCAGCCTTGCCCCTTTGTCCAAATCTTTGATTTGGGTATAAAGGGGTATACCGCAGCGCAACGCGCAAGGTTGAAAAGCCCTCCCCAAAAGGCAGCCTGAAAACCCAAGGAAAAAACATGAATCGTTATCCGCTTTGGAAATACCTGCTGATTACATTCACGATTGTGCTTGCCGTGATTTACACGCTGCCCAATCTATACGGCGTAACCCCAGCTATTCAAATTTCCACCAATCGCCAATCCATCACCATTGACAGCAACACCGAAAAAACCGTTGCCGATGCGCTGCAAAAAGCCAATATTCAACACGGCGGCATGTTTATCGCAGGCGGCAGCCTGAAAGTGCGCGTATCCGATGCCACCAAAATTTCCGCCCGCGATGCCATTGATGCCGCGCTGGGCGAAGGCTACATCGTGGCGCAAAACCAAATCGCCAACAGCCCCGAATGGCTGGAAAAAATCGGTGCTAAGCCCATGTTTCTCGGTTTGGACTTGCGTGGCGGCGTGCATTTCACCATGCAAGTGGACATGAAAGCCGCGCTGGATAAAACGCTAGACCGCTACGCAGGCGATATCCGCCGCACCATGCGCCAGCAAGATATTCGCGTGGGCAACATCCGCAAGCAAGACAACAGCATTATTGTGCCGTTTCAAGACGAAGCCGATATGCAAAAAGCTCTGTCCGAGCTGCGCAAAATGCTGGATGGCGCACAAATCAGCAACAATAACAACGAAATCACCGTGGTGCTGCCCGATGCCCTGCTGGCGCAAATCCGCAGCGATGCCGTGAAGCAAAACATCACCACGCTGCATAACCGCGTAAACGAATTGGGTACCGCCGAGCCTGTTATCCAACAAGCAGGCACCGACCGCATTGTGGTGCAATTACCCGGCATGACCGATACCGCCAAAGCCAAAGACATCATCGGGCGCACCGCCACGCTGGAAGTGCGCATGGTGAGCACCGATATGGCGCTGCTTGCCCAAGCGCAAAACGGCAATATTCCCGATGGCTACGAATTGCTCAGCGACAACGAGGGGCATCAATATTTGGTGAGCAAGCAAGTGGAATTGACGGGTGACAACATCAACCAAGCGCAAGGCAGCCTAGACCAGCAAACCAATCAGCCGATTGTGAGCCTTGCGCTGGATAGCTCGGGCGCGTCCACCTTTGCCGATTTAACCACCGCAAACAAAGGCAAAATCATGGCGATGGTGTTGATTGACCAAGGCAAAGCCGAAGTAGTAACCGCCCCGCGCATCAACGAGCCGATTACAGGCGGGCGCGTGCAAATCACAGGCATGGCAAGCCTTGCCGAAGCCAACGACGTGGCACTGTTGCTGCGCGCTGGCTCGCTTGCCGCGCCGATGAAAATTATTGAAGAGCGCACCATTGGGCCATCTTTGGGCGCAGAAAACATCACCAAAGGCATTCATTCCACTGTGTGGGGCTTTGTGGTGGTGGTGGCGTTTATGGTGGTGTACTACCGCTTGTTTGGCGTGTTCTCTGCCGTTTCGTTATCGGCTAACTTGTTGTTCTTGTTTGCCATCTTGTCTGCCCTACAAGCCACGCTCACGCTGCCAGGTATCGCCGCCATGGCGTTAACGCTGGGCATGGCGATTGACTCCAACGTGTTGATTAACGAGCGCATCCGCGATGAACTGCGCGAGGGCAAAAAAGCCCAAATCGCCATCAAAGAAGGCTACGACCACGCTTGGGACACCATTTTGGACTCCAACTTAACCTCGCTGATTGCGGGCATCGCGCTGCTGATTTTCGGCACAGGCCCCGTGCGCGGCTTTGCGATTGTGCATTGCTTGGGCATTGTTACTTCCATTTATTCATCGGTTGTGGTGTCTCGCGCCTTGGTGAATTTGTGGTATGGCAATCGCAAAAAATTGCAACATATTTCCATCGGCGTGCGCTACCCTGCCGTGCTAGACAAAAAAGAGGAGGCTTAATATGGAACTCTTTCATTTTAAACGCGATATTCCGTTTATGAGCTATGGCAAGCTCACCACGTTTATTTCTTTGGCAACGTTTATTCTCGCTATTATCTTTTTGTTTACGCGCGGGCTGAATTTGTCGGTTGAGTTTACAGGCGGCACGCTGATGGAAGTGGAATACGCTTCGGCGCAAGGTGCGGATTTGAACAAAGTGCGCCAAAGCCTAGACACGCTCAAAATGGGCGAAATCCAAGTGCAAGCACTGGGTACCAACAAACACATTATGATTCGCCTGCCCAACCGCGAAGATGTCTCTTCCGCGCAGCTTTCCAATCAAGTGATGGATGTGCTGAAAAAAGAGAGCAGCGATGTGAGCCTGCGCCAAGTGGAGTTTATCGGCCCTGCGGTGGGTGATGAGCTGGTAAGCCACGGCTTAACCGCGCTGGGCATGGTGATTGTGGGCATCATCATTTATCTGGCGTTTCGCTTTGAATGGCGCTTTGCCGTTTCCGCCATCATCGCCAATATGCATGATATTGTGATTATTCTTGGCTGCTTTGCCTTTTTCCAATGGGAGTTTTCGTTGACTGTGCTGGCAGGCGTGCTCGCTGTGCTGGGCTATTCGGTGAACGAATCGGTGGTGGTGTTTGACCGAATCCGCGAGAATTTCTACAAAGGCGCGATGCGCAACCACACCGTGCCGCAAGTGATTGACAACGCCATCACGCACACCATGGGGCGCACCGTGATTACCCACGGCTCAACCGAAGCGATGGTAATTTCCATGCTGATATTTGGCGGCACGGCGCTGCACGGCTTTGCGATGGCTTTAACCATCGGCATTATGTTCGGGATTTACTCTTCCGTGCTGGTTGCCAGCCCGCTGCTGCTGATGTTTGGGCTAGACCGCCACAATATTGTGAAGCAGAAAGTGCAAAAAGAAGAAGCGGTGGTGTAACGTTTACCGCTGTTGCCAATAATTTCAGGCTGCCTTATCGGGGACGATAGGCAGCCTGAAAACTTATAAATGGAACGGCGACGGCTCATCGCCAAAATAGTGCATTGAATAAACAGCGCAGGATGTCAGTCCAAATATCTGCGAGCCACCGCTTCATGATTACCAATTTGTTTTACCCAATTTTCAGGCTGCCTTTGCACGATGCAATAGGCAGCCTGAAAATCTATAAATGGAACAGCGACGGCTCTCGTCAAAATGAAACATTGAATAAACAGCGCAGGTTGTCCGCCCAGATGTCGGCAAGCCGCCGATGCTCCATAATTGCGCCAACCCGTGTTACCCAGTTTTCAGGCTGCCTTATCCAAAATATGATAGGCAGCCTGAAAACCCATCCAAGTCATATTCAGCATTTTCAGGCTGCCCCGCCCTACCCCGCTTCCGCCAGCGCAAACGCAATCACCTGCTCTTTCTCATCGCTCAAACTCAAATGCACCCGCGCAATGCCGCGTTCTGCCAGCCAAGCAGCTAACTCTGGGGCGCAGGCAAACATCGGCTTGCCCAGTTCATCGTGTGCCACGCCGATAAAGCGCAGGCTAACAGGCTCGCGGATGCCCGTGCCCACCGCCTTGGCAAACGCTTCTTTCGCCGCGAAACGCTTTGCCAAAAAGCGTACAGGTTGCGCGTGCGTGGCGTAGGCTGCCCATTCTTGCGCCGTTAAAATGCGCCGCGCCAGCGCATCGCCATAGCGTTCATGCAAGGCGGCGATGCGCGACACGGCGACAATGTCTGTACCAATGCCGTAAATCATTTTCAGGCTGCCTATTTCAGGCTGCTGCGGGCGCGGAACATCGCTTCTTTCATCTGCGCGATGGCGGCGGGCAAGCCCAAAAATATCGCTTGGGCGATGATGGAATGCCCGATATTCAGCTCCACAATCTGCGGAATGCGGGCAATCGCGCCCACATTTTGCACGGTCAAACCATGCCCCGCGTTCACCGTTATCCCCAAGCCATCGGCAAACGCCGCCGCATCGCGAATTTTGGCTAATTCTGCTTGTCGCGCCGCAGGCGTAGCCGCATCAGCATACGCGCCCGTGTGCAATTCAATTACCCGCGCGCCGCCATCATAGGCAGCCTGAATTTGCGCACGGTCGGCATCAATAAACAGCGACACGCGAATGCCTGCCGCGTGCAGCTTCGCCACATAATCGCGCACTTTTTCAGGCTGCCCCACCACATCCAAGCCGCCTTCGGTGGTTACTTCGGTGCGCTTTTCGGGCACGATGCACACATCTTCGGGCATCACTTGCAGCGCGTTGGCGAGCATCTCTTCGGTCATCGCCATTTCCAAATTCATCCGCGTTTTAATCGCCTGCTTGATGGCAAACACATCCGCATCCCGAATGTGGCGGCGGTCTTCGCGCAGATGCAGGGTAATCGCATCCGCGCCGTTGGTTTCTGCCACCAGCGCTGCTTCTAATGGGCTGGGGTAAGACGCGCCGCGTGCGTTGCGCAGCGTGGCAACGTGGTCAATATTGATGCCGAGTAACATGGTTGTTTCCTTAATCTTGAATGTTGGTTTACAAAAAAACGGGCGCAGTTTAGCACTTTCCGCCCTTTTTCTCGGCGGATTTTGTTTATTTGCTCAAATTTCTGCATCCGCCAAAATGTTGTTTGACATATGTCAAAACGAAACTTTAAGCCATCCCCCATAATGCGCCACATCGTCAAAGACAGCGCAAGTCGTTGTTTTGAGATATTTCTAAATTGTTTTCCTCTTGATGTGTGTGTTTCGGTGTGAACGGCGTTTTGTTCACACCGTTTTTTTTGCGTATGGTTGTAGGTCGGGCATAAATGCTCCGACCTACGAACTAAAATGCGCCTTATCCATTTTCAGGCTGCTCTTAATCTAACGTTTGCGCGAGCGTTTAACCAACCAACATCGCCCACCACTAAGCAGCCTGAACCCCCCGCACCGCCGCCATAAACGCCGCCATTTTCTCAGGTGATTTCACACCCGCTGCGCTTTCCACTCCGCTAGACACATCCACCGCCTGCGCCTGCGTAACGCGCAAGGCATCGGCAACATTCTCCGCATTTAATCCACCCGACAAAATCCAATGCCCAGCCAGCTTTTCAGGCAGCATCGTCCAGTCAAATGTATGCCCTGTGCCGCCGTATGCGCCGTTCACAAAGGCATCAAACAGCACGGCGCGGGCGCTGGCAAAATCGCGCACGGCGTTGCCAATATCATCGGGCGTTTGCACGCGCACGGCTTTTAAATAGGGGCGACAAAATTGTTGGCAGAATTCGGGCGTTTCATCACCGTGAAACTGCAAAACATCAATCGGCACGCGCGCCAATATTTCGTTGATTTGCGCGGCGCTTTCGTTCACAAACAGCGCCACCACGCTCACAAACGGTGGTAACACGCGCACGATGGCTTGCGCTTGGGCGATGGTTACGCAGCGTTTGCTGCCTGCAAAAAAAACCAACCCGATGGCATCTGCGCCCAGTTGCGCGGCGAGTTGGGCATCTTGCGGGCGGGTGATGCCGCAGATTTTGGTTTGGATTTTGGTCATGGTTGTTTTGGGGAACGGATTGAGTGGGGTTAATGGGCAGCCTGAAAATGGGGTTTGGCGTGATAGTCAAACAGGCATTTTCAGGCTGCCTTAATGTTGGCGGTTGGATAGGCAGCCTGAAAAAGGGAAACAGGGCTGTGGCTAGATGGGCAAACGAGTTAGCCATCCTACGGCATTGGGTGAACAGCTTGAAACTCTTGGAGCGTCGGCGGCTCGCCGACATTTTAATGGCAAGCACAACCTAGCTTTAATGCGTTATTTGGCGACGAGCCGTTGCCGTTTCATAGGCAGCCTGAAATCTGAAAATGGCTTGGCGGCAGTTTATTGCCACATAGGGCATTTAATCAGGATTGACTGATTGCCAAGATGTCGGTTAGCTGCCGACACTCCATTGGTTGCGCTTTGGTAAAGGTTTCAGGCTGCCTTAATGCTGGCGATTTGGGTGTATCGGAAGGCAGCCTGAAAATGGGGTTAAGCGTAAGCAGTATGAATCAGCGTTTTCAGGCTGCCTATTGTTCACACATTAAGCTGGCGATGGCGCACAAGAATTTGATATTCGCGCGCCAGTTTTTTGCCTAGCTGCTCGGCGATGTAAACCGAGCGATGTTGCCCGCCTGTGCAGCCGATGCCGATGGTTACATAGCTGCGGTTTTCTTGGCGGATGCGCGGCAGCCAATGGTGCAGAAAATGATAGATGTCGTGCAGCATTTCGCCAACGAGCGGCTGGGCGGCGAGATAGTCTTGAATGGGCTGCTCTTTGCCGTTGTAGGGGCGCAAGATGGGGTCGTAATAGGGATTGGGCAGGCTGCGCACGTCAAAAATAAAATCGGCATTGGGCGGCATGCCGTGTTTAAAGCCAAACGAAACAATGCTTACTAACAGCGCGTTGTGGTCTATACCTATCCATTGGGCAACGATGTGGCGCAACTGCTGGGCGCTTAGGCTGCTGGTGTCTATGCAATAGGCGTATTCGCGCAGGGGGGCGAGCCATTCGCGTTCGCAGCGCAGGCTTTCAGGCAGCGTGGCGTGGCTGCTGAGCAGTGGATGGCTGCGGCGGGTTTCGGAGAAGCGGCGCAGCAACACGGCTTCGCTGGCTTCCAAAAACAAGATGCTGACTTGATGCCCCGCGCGGCGCAGCGCGATTAGGGTTTCGCGGGCGGTGTGGGTGTTGAGATTGGAGCGGATGTCTATGCTGATGGCGAGCTGGTTGTTGTCTTGCCGCTGCTGGCTGTGCAATTGGATAAGCTCGGGTAGCAATTCAAGCGGTAGGTTGTCAATGCAAAAAAAGCCGTTGTCTTCCAGCAGGTTAAGGGCGATGGTTTTGCCCGAACCCGATAAACCGCTAATCAAGATGATTTTCATGGGGATGCTCTTCGGGTTTGTTCATAATGGTTTGATGGCGTTCTAGGAATTCTTTGGTGCTGTCTTTGCCGTGGCGCTGCAAAATATAGTTGCGCACGGCGGCTTCCACCAACACGGCAAGGTTGCGCCCTGCGGCAACAGGCAGCGTTACCGAGCGAATGGGTACATTTAATATGGTTTCGGTTTCGGTGCGGATGCTTAGGCGGTCTAGCGTTTTCATGTATTCATCATCGGCTAGAACAAGGTTGATGATTAGGCGCAGCGTTTTTTTCGGGCGGATGGCGGTTTCGCCAAACATATGGCGAATATTGAGCACGCCCACGCCGCGCACTTCCAAAAAATCGCGCAGCATGGGCGGGCAACGTCCTTCCAAGGTTTCGGGTGCGGTGCGGTGTAGCTCAACGGCATCATCGGCAACCAAGCTATGGCCGCGCGAAATCAATTCCAGCGCCAGCTCGCTTTTGCCCAACCCCGATTTGCCCGTGAGCAACACGCCCACTTCAAACACATCCAAAAACACGCCGTGTTTGATGGTGGAAGCGGCAAGCACGCGTTGCAGATAAATGCGCAGCACGTCCATCAAATACGGGCTTTCCAGCTTGGATGTGAGCAGCGGCGTGTTTTGCGTGTGGCAATAATCGCGCAGGCTTTGCGGAATCGGCAAATCGTTGGCAACAATCACCAGCGTCATGGGAAAGTTGAACAGTTCGTTTAGGCTGGTGTGGTGTTCGGCTTGTTCCAGCTTTTGCAAATAGGCAACTTCGGCAACGCCCAAAACCTGCACTTGGTTGTGGTGGATAAAATTGAGATGCCCCACCAGTGCCAGCACGGGGCGGTCGGCTTCCACGGCAATGCGATTATCGCCGCCCGCTGCGCCTGCTGCCCACGCGAGCTGAAGTTTTTGCTGGTTGTCTTGATAGAGCTTGCGAACGGAGACGCTGGGCATGGAAATTCCTTCTGGGGAGTTTGGCTACGCCGAAACTCGTTACACTCGTTTTCAGGCTGCCTTTGGTGCGAACGACTGGGGCAGCCTGAAAACCTATAATCATTATTTTTCAATGAGATGTCTTTAACAACGCTGAAACATTGTTTGCCGCCAATACCGCACCTAAAACCAATAATCCCGCATCGCTTGCAACAACTCGGGCGTGATGGCGTAGCCGCTTTCCTCGCCAATCACGCTGTCTGTCAGGCAATAAGGGCAGAAGGCGGTTCTTTGCCCACCGCCCTCAGGCTGAAAATCCTCATCGCTTAATGCGCTGGACGGGAAGATTTTGCAGCAGCAAAAACAGCCGCACAGTTGGGGCTTTGCCGTTAAATAAGCGTGTTTTTTAAAGCTGAACGCGTGCGCGGCGATGGCATCTTCGCGCAGTTTTTCGTTGGATGAAGACATTTTGCTGATGGATGGTGAGTGGATAAATAATCTGCCCGACAAGGCAAGCGGTGCGGCGCAGCCTGTTTATACGTTTTCAGGCTGCCTTAAATGCACAACAGGGCATATTACCCATACGCCCTGTTTGCACTAGATTGGCAGCCTGAAAATATCTGCGCGGCTTATGCCAGCAGCAGCGCGCGCGCTTCTTCGGGCGTTTGGCAAGATTGCAACGCATCGCGCACGCTTTTTTCGTTGAACAGCCCTGCCAATTGCGACAGCAATTCTAAATGCTCGCTGGTTGCCGCTTCGGGCACAAGCAACACAAACACCAGCGACACAGGCTTGTTATCAGGCGCATCAAATTCAATCGGCTCTTTTAGCCGCACAAACGCGCCCGTTGCCGCGGATAAGCCCGCGTGCCGACCATGCGGCATGGCAACACCCTGCCCCAGCGCGGTTGAGCCCAATCGCTCGCGCGCAAACAGGCAATCAAACACTTCGGCTTGCGGCAAACCGCTTTGCTCGGCAAACAGCTGCGCCACGCATTCAAATAGGCGTTTTTTGCTGCTGGTTTCGGCGTCTAAAATAATATGAGAAAGGGGAAGCGTGTCGGCAAGAGAAGTAGTCATGAAGCAAATGGGTCTAAATAATTGGGCGCGAATTTTAACGCTTGCTTACATTGGCTTCAATGATTTTGCGGAAATTTACAGTTGATTAAAATCACAATAATGTTGTGTTGTCGTGCGCCCTGTTTTTCTTTTAACCCACGCCATCATTGCCGCTTTCAGGCTGCCTTTGCGCGTTTATTTCACAAGCGCAAAGGCAGCCTGAAAACTACTCCTCATCCTCATGCCATGCTTGGTGCAGTATTTGCTTTTACCGCTTGCGCTGCTGTTTGCTGCTTGGGCGGCTTTCAGACTGCCTTAATCGGTGCTCGGGGCTCATGTGCCGCACTTCGCGCCAGCCGTCGGCTTCGTTTCCATCGGCAAAGTAATAGCGCGAAACAGTGCTTGCGCCGATGCGCTGATGGCGGATGCCTTTTTCGGCGCACCATTTCTCGCGCCTGTCCCAAACATGGCTCAAATGCTGCCACTGCTGCGTTTCGCTCAAACCCTGTCCCAGTGTGGCAAGCCTGCTGTATGTAACGGGGTCTTTAACGAACAGAAAATTGTAGAAACGCTGAAAATATTGGTTGGCAAACGCCAAAATTTCCAGCAGCGCCGCTTCGTCCAATTTATCGTTTTCCAAAATGGAGCGGTACAGCCCCAGCGGATTGAAATCGGCGTATTTTTGATGATGGGCGGAGACCTTTGCAAAATTCCCCAAAATCCCCTAAATTCCCACCAAGACATTTAG
>CAUQQW010000003.1:0-54407 GCA_963520365.1 uncultured Kingella sp. | reverse complement strand
CACTCTTGCTTGTTGGAAATGTTATTGGGTGTTTCTTATTTTGTTTAACTATAGTGCGCAAGCTGGCAAAGCGGCGCTGTTTTCTTGTTTACCGCATTTACAGCAGAATGTTTACCGCAAAGGCAGCCTGAAAACCCTGTTCACTCGTTTTCAGGCTGCCTTAGATGTTAAAATTTCGTTTTCACTCAAACTCAATCAACAGGACAAATCATCATGGCAAACCGCAACGAACAACTCTTCGCCCGTGCCAAAGAAATCATCCCCGGCGGCGTGAACTCGCCCGTGCGCGCATTCGGCAGTGTGGGCGGCGTGCCGCGTTTCATCAAAAAAGCGCAAGGCGCGTATGTGTGGGACGAAAACGGGCAGCGTTACATTGACTACGTCGGCTCGTGGGGCCCCGCGATTGTGGGACACGCCCACCCCGAAGTGATTGAAGCCGTGCGCGCAGCCGCGTTGGACGGCTTGTCGTTTGGCGCGCCCACCGAAGCCGAAATCGTCATCGCCGAAGAAATCGCCAAAATTCTGCCCAGCGTAGAACGCCTGCGCTTGGTTTCATCGGGCACGGAAGCCACCATGTCCGCCATCCGCCTGGCGCGCGGCTACACCAACCGCGACAAAATCGTGAAATTTGAAGGCTGCTACCACGGGCATTCCGACAGCCTGCTGGTCAAAGCAGGCAGCGGCTTGCTCACCTTCGCCAACCCCAGCTCGGCAGGCGTGCCCGCCGATTTCACGCAACACACCATCGTCTTGCCGTATAACGATGTCGGCAGCCTGAAAACCTGTTTTGAGCAATTTGGCAACGAAATCGCCTGCGTGATTTTAGAGCCGATTGCAGGCAACATGAATCTGGTCAAACCCAGCGCAGAATTCGTCCAAACGCTGCGCCAAATCACCGCGCAACACGGCAGCGTGTTGATTTACGATGAAGTGATGACTGGCTTTCGCGTGGCATTGGGCGGCGCGCAATCGGTGCACGGCATCACGCCCGATTTGACTACTATGGGCAAGGTTATCGGCGGTGGCATGCCGCTGGCAGCGTTTGGCGGCAAAAAAGAAATTATGGACTGCATCTCGCCCTTGGGCGCGGTGTACCAAGCAGGCACACTATCGGGCAACCCCGTTGCCGTAGCAGCAGGCTTGAAAACGCTGGAAATCATCCAACGCGCAGGCTTTTACGAAAACCTAACCGCCCGCACCGAGCAACTGGTAAACGGCATCAACCAAGCCGCAAAACAAGCAGGCATCACCTTCACTGC
The DNA here is from genome assembly GCA_963520365.1 of uncultured Kingella sp. Taxonomy (GTDB): domain Bacteria; phylum Pseudomonadota; class Gammaproteobacteria; order Burkholderiales; family Neisseriaceae; genus Kingella_B. Next base: position 53,148 of record CAUQQW010000003.1, on the reverse strand, counting down.
CGACAGCATCGGCGGCATGTTTGGCTTTTATTTTGCCGACCGCGCCCCGCAAAATTACAGCGACATGGCAGCGTCCAACATTGCCGCGTTCAAAACCTTTTTCCACGGTTTGCTGGAACGCGGCGTGGCGCTCGGGCCATCGGCGTATGAAGCCAGCTTTATGTCTGCCGCGCACACGGCGGAATTGGTGGACGAAACGATTGCGATTGCGGCGGATGTGTTTGCCCGAATAGCAGCCTGAAAACCGTTTCTGCCACACGCAAAAAGGCAGCCTGAAAAGCCAAAATCACTTTTCAGGCTGCCTTTATATTAGCCTACTGCTTAATACAAGCCCTCGCGTTCCTCACGCGTAGAGATGTAAATATTTTTAACTTGCGTATAAGCTTCCAGCATCATTTTGTGCGTTTCGCGCCCGATGCCAGACGTTTTGTAGCCACCAAATGGTGCGCCAGCAGGCAAGCGGTTGTAGCAGTTCACCCACACGCGACCTGTTTCCAGCGCACGCGACACGCGCAGCGCACGGTTGATGTCTTTCGTCCACACCGCACCGCCTAAGCCATATTCGCTATCGTTTGCCATCGCAACCACTTCGTCTTCCGTTTTGAACTTAATCACAGTTGCCACAGGACCAAAAATTTCTTCTTGCGCGATGCGAGAGCTGTTATTAGTCGCCTCAATCAGCGTAGGCTCCAAGAACTCGCCACCAGCCAAATCGCCCGACACTTTCTTACCGCCTGTGATGATGCGGCAACCCTCTTGTTCACCGATTTTCACATATTTCAAAATCGTTTCCAGCTGCCCCGCGTTCACTTGCGAGCCCATTTGCGTATCATCTTCCCAAGGCAACCCCACTTTCACTTTCTTAAATTCTTCTGCCAGCGCGGCAACGAATTTATCGTAAATGCCCTCTTGCACAAAAATCCGCGAACCCGCACAGCACACCTGCCCTTGGTTGAACAAAATGCCTTTTTGCGCCCCTTCCAAGGCTTTATCAAACGGCATATCGTCAAAGAAAATGTTGGCCGATTTGCCGCCTAATTCCAAAGTAGAAGGAATCAGCAATTCCGCCGCAGCAATGCCCACACGGCGACCCACTTCGGTTGAACCCGTAAACGCCAGTTTATTAAAGCCTTTATGGTGCAACATATATTCACCCGATTTGCTGCCCTTGCCTGTAATCACATTCAACACGCCTTTGGGCAGCAAATGGTTGATTTTTTGCGCAAACGACAGCAAGCTCAACGAAGTGCTGCTAGATGGGTGAATCACAATGGTGCAGCCCGCCGCCAGCGCAGGCGCAATTTTCCAAGCTGCCATCAAAAACGGGAAATTCCACGGAATAATTTGCCCCACCACGCCAATCGGTTCGCGCAACACCAGCGACAAATCTTCTTCGTCCAATTGGTTGGCGGTGCCTTCTTCGCCGCGAATCACGCTGGCGAAATAGCGGAAATGGTCGGAAGCCAGCGGAATATCGGCGGCACGGGTTTCGCGTATCGGCTTGCCGTTGTCCAGCGTTTCTTGCAGCGCGAACAATTCGGCATTTTCGTCAATCACATCGGCGATTTGGTTCAAGATGGCGGCGCGCTCGGTGGCGGTGGTTTTTTTCCATGTTTTAAACGCTTCTTGCGCGGCGGCAACGGCTGCGTCCACATCGGCATCGGTGGCATCGGTAAATTTTGCCAGCTCCGCGCCGTTGGCGGGGTTGTAGGAAGCAAGCAGATTGGCGGGTTTTGTCCATTCGCCGTTAATCAATAAACCATACTCTTTGTCAAACACGTTTAGATTTTTAGCCATGACGGTCTCCTTGATGAGTTGTTTAGGGCAGTGCCGAACAGTAATACTTGATGGAACGCTGCCTTACGCGATTGCGCCAATGTAGTATGGTGTAGTTAAAACCAAGATTCAAGGCTGTATGTTAATTTTTTTAAAGACGCGATTTTAAACGATTGATTTTGCAAGATAGTAATAAAATTTCAGGCTGCCTAGATAACGTGTATTAGGCAGCCTGAAAAGCAGTTTATGCTGGGTTAGTTGCAGTATTTGGCAATATCCGCATCATATTTTGGAATCAACGCATCTTTATTTTTCGCGTTGGCTTTGGTTACGGTTTCTTTATTCATTTGCGCCGCTTTGCAGTTTTCTTTTTTCGCCTCTTCCATTTGTTTTTTGTTGGCTTCTTCTTTGCGGCGGTTTTCTTCTTCAATTTCTTTGTTCAATGCGGCTTGTTTATCAGCGGTGGACATATTGGGGTCTTCTTTTTTTGCCACAGGTGGTGGGGTTACGGTGCGGGTGCGCACGTTGATGGTGCTGGCTTGACCCATTTTCAACCCTGGGGGCGTGTCGGCAAATGCGCGTGCGCCGCTGCGTTGTTTCCATGTGAAAATAGAAGTGTCGGCAGCGAAAGCAGAAGAAGCGGCAATCGCTAAGGCGATGGCAGATAAAGCGATTTTCGTTTTCATAATCTTTTCCTTGTTTAAGTTATCAAAGCACAGTTAAGTGTAAATAAACTGAATTTTAATAGGTTTTTTGCACGCTGTCATGAAAACCGTTTTCAGGCTGCCTGAAAGCGCGTCAATTATGCTACAATCGCGTGCATTTTAACCCGCTGCATAAGGTGTGTGAAAAAATGCGTATCATAGAAAAAGCCTACACGTTTGACGATGTTCTGCTTGTTCCCGCTCATTCCCAAGTTCTTCCCCGCGATGTCTCGCTCAAAACTCCGCTCACCAAAAAAATTACGCTCAATTTGCCGTTACTGTCCGCCGCGATGGACACCGTAACCGAAGCGCGTTTGGCGATTTCTATGGCGCAAGAAGGCGGCATCGGCATCATTCACAAAAACATGACCGTGGAGCAGCAAGCGGCGGCGGTGCGCAAGGTGAAACGCCACGAAAGCGGCGTGGTGAAAGACCCTGTAACCGTGTCGCCTGATAAATTGATTGGCGAATTGCTGGCTGAACGCGCGGCGCGTAAACGCAGAATGTCGGGCTTGCCTGTGGTGGAAAATGGCAAGGTAATCGGCATTGTTACCAACCGCGATTTGCGTTTTGAAACGCGCACCGATTTGCCTGTGCGGGCGATTATGACCCCGCGCGAGCGGCTGATTACCGTGCCTGTGGGCGCAAGCATCGAAGTGGCGCGGGAATTGATGCACGAGCATAAAATTGAGCGCGTGTTGGTGTTGAACGATAAAGACGAGCTTAAAGGCTTGATTACGGTAAAAGATATTGTCAAAACCACCGAGTTTCCCAATGCCAACAAAGACGAAGAAGGTCGCTTGCGCGTGGGCGCGGCAGTGGGCACGGGCGGCGAAACCGAAGAGCGTGTGCGCGCGCTGGTGGAAGCGGGCGTGGACATCATCGTTGTGGACACGGCGCATGGGCATAGCCAAGGCGTGATTGACCGCGTGAAATGGGTGAAACAAACGTTTCCTGATGTGCAAGTCATCGGTGGCAACATCGCCACGGCGGCAGCGGCAAAAGATTTGGTGGCGGCGGGCGCAGATGCGGTGAAAGTGGGCATTGGGCCGGGGTCTATTTGCACCACGCGCATTGTGGCGGGCGTGGGCGTGCCGCAATTAACGGCGGTGCATAATGTTTCCGAAGCCTTGAAAGGCACGGGCGTTTCGGTGATTGCCGATGGCGGCATTCGCTTTTCGGGCGACATTGCCAAGGCTTTGGCGGCGGGTGCGGATTGCGTGATGCTGGGCGGGATGTTTGCCGGCACGGACGAAGCGCCAGGGGAAATTGAGCTGTACCAAGGTCGCGCGTATAAATCGTATCGCGGCATGGGCTCGCTCGGGGCGATGAGCCAAGGTTCAAGCGACCGCTATTTCCAAGAGAAAACGGACAATACGGATAAATATGTGCCCGAAGGCATTGAAGGGCGCGTACCACACAAAGGCCCGATTATCAACATTATTCACCAGATTATGGGTGGCTTGCGTTCCAGCATGGGCTATTTGGGCTGCGCCAGCATCGCTGAAATGCACGAGAAGGCGGAATTTGTGGAAATCACATCGGCAGGAATGCAGGAATCGCATGTGCATGATGTGCAGATTACCAAGGAAGCGCCGAATTACAGCCGTTGATGGATTGCGCGATAAAAGGCAGCCTGAAAAGCGTTTTTGCTGTTTTCAGGCTGCCTTTTGTTTGCCAAACAATACGCTATGTTCACTTCAAGGCAGCCTGAAAATACACACGCTGCTATAATTAAACCTTTATCGTTTCAAAAACTTGTTTCAAAAACCATTGTTAGTAGGAATCGCAATGTCTCGCAAAATTCGTCTCGGCGCGCTCGCCGCATTAAGCCTACTTTTAACCGCCTGCCCCACCACCATGCCACGCAAACAAGGGCAAGGCACACACACACCCAACATCCCACACACGCCGCAAATCCCCCATCAACCCGCTGGCAACGCCGTATCCCACGGCACCACCTTGCAGCCCACAGGCAGCAGCGCCACCTATCGCGCCGTATCCTTCCACGAGCTGCCGCAATGGAACGAGCAAAGTTTTGGCGACAGCCTTGCCGCCTTCAAAAAAAGCTGTCTGAAACTCGCCAACCAAGCCAAATGGCAATATACCTGCGCCCGCGCCAACCAAACCGCGCATAGCACCGCCGCCGCCAAAGCCTTTTTTGAACAAAACTTCACGCCGTGGCAAGTGAGCGAACGCGGGCAAGCAGGCGGCAAAGTAACAGGCTACTACGAACCCGTGCTCCACGGCGACACGCGCAACACCAGTACCGCCCGCTTCCCCATCTATGGCATCCCCAGCGATTTTGTTTCCATCCCCCTGCCTGCCAATTTGCGCAACAGCAAAGCCACCGTGCGCGTTGCCCCCGCAGGCAACAATCGCGGCGTGATTCAAAGCAACGGCGCATATATCGCCAATCTCGCCCAATTCCCCATCACCGCCCGCTCCACCGCGCTTAAAGGCAGATTTGTTGGCAACCAATTCGTGCCCTATTTCACCCGCGCCCAAATCAACGCAGGCGCACTCAACGGACGTGCGCCTATTTTGGGCTATGCCAACGACCCCGTAGAGCTGTTTTTCATGCACATTCAAGGCTCAGGCAGGCTGCGCACGCCAGCGGGCAATTTTGTGCGACTCGGTTTTGCTGATAAAAACGAATATCCCTATGTTTCCATTGGACAATATATGTCCACGCGCGGCTATTTGCCGCTGGCGCAAACATCCATGCAAAACATCAAATCGTGGATGGGCAAAAACCCCAACCACCTTGCCGAAGTGCTTGGGCAAAACCCCAGCTATGTTTTCTTTAAAGTGCTGGATGGCTCATCCGACCAAGGCCCTGTTGGCGCATTGGGCGTGCCGCTTACAGGCGGCTATTCAGGCGCGGTGGATAAACACCACATCACGCTTGGCGCACCGCTATTCTTGGCAACTTCGCATCCTGCCAACGCCAACGCAGGCTTAAATCGTCTCATCGTTGCCCAAGACACTGGCAGCGCGATTAAAGGCGCGGTGCGCGTGGATTACTTCTGGGGCTACGGCGACGAAGCAGGGCAAATGGCAGGACGACACAACACCACCGGCTATGTATGGCAGCTGCTGCCGCATGGCGTGTTGCCAAGCTATCAGCCCTAAACCGAGCCACGCATAATTTTCAGGCTGCCTTATTGCTGAGGCAGCCTGAAAACAATTTAAAACCAACGCAACATCATCCCAAAAACATTTCAGGCTGCCTAAAACGCTGTTACCCGTTCTAGGCAGCCTGAAAAGCTATGCGGCTAAATTAACGATGCCATTTGTGTACTTGGCTGCCGATTACGCCGCCCAAAGCAGCGCCGCCCAAAGTTGAGCCAGTATCGCCGCCGATCAGCGAACCCGCCGCGCCACCAATCGCAACGCCTGCCGCGGTATTGCGTTGCTGGGTAGTCATGCTACCGCACGCGCTTAAACCAACTGCCAAAGAGGCAGCGAACATAATGTTTAAAATAGATTTTTTCATGATTTTGTCCTTTCACAAGGGTTTTGTGCGGCGCGAATGCAACCACATCAAAAGGCATCTTATAGGCAGCCTGAACATTTGGCAACGCCCAAACAAACGCTTTTGCCGTATTTTAAACAACGCAGGGCTTGCTTAAAGATTTGTTAATTTGCCTTAACTCATTTTCAGACTGCCGCTAAACTCCGCGCCAAAGGCAGCCTGAAAACGGTTTTTCTTAACATTTCTTAAACCATCTTATCTATTTCTTGCCAATTGCCACCCCGCCCCCTATACTGCCTTGCACAACCCTATCAAAGCAACATCTTAATTCTCTCCATATTATCAATAACTAAACCAAAGAGGCTTGCCATGAAAAAAGCCGATTCACGCGCCCAAAATTCAGGCGCAACGGAACACAAAACCGACTTTATCCACGACGACACGCAAAAAAATCTGCCCGAAAATTTGTCGCTCAAAAGCGCGCAAACCACGGCAACCAGCTGGCGCGGTGTGATTTTCACACTGATTGCGGCGGCGATGAGTTTTGCCGTGTATTACATCCTGCCCTACGACCACAACGCCAACAAAGGCTTGGCGATTTTGTTATTCGTGGGCTTGCTGTGGCTCACCGAGGCGGTGCACATCACTGTTACCGCGCTGCTGGTGCCTGTGTTGGCGGTGGTGTTCAAAATTCCAAAAATGAACACCAGCGCGGCGCTCGCAGGCTTTGCCGACCCTGTGATTTACGTCTTCTTCGGCGGTTTTGCCCTTGCCAGCGCCTTGCACATTCAGCGGCTGGATAGAAAAATCGCCTTGCAAGTCATCGCCTTATCGCGCGGCAGCTTGTTTACCGCGATTATGCTGATTTTTGCCGTTACCACTTTTCTTTCTATGTGGATCAGCAATACCGCCACCGCCGCCATGATGCTGCCGCTTGCCATGGGGCTGATGTCGCACCTGGACCCCGAAAAAGACCGCCGCACGTTTGCCTTTGTGTTGCTTGGCATTGCGTATTGCGCGGGCATCGGTGGCATGGGCACTTTGGTGGGGTCGCCGCCCAACGCCATCGCCGCCAAAGCCTTGGGGCTGGATTTCACCGGCTGGATGGGCTACGGCTTGCCGATTATGCTGGTGTTGCTGCCCATGATGCTGGTTTCGCTGTTTGTGGTGTTGCGCCCGCAATTTTCTGCCGGTACGGTGCAGGCGCAAACCGAAGACATCCCGTGGAATCTGCACCGCGTGCTCACCGTGCTGATTGCGGTGGGCACGGCGTTGGCGTGGATGCTGAGCGGCAAAATCGGCAAGGCAACGGGCATCGCTTCGATTGATAGCATCATCGCGCTGATTGCCGCTGCGCTGGTGGTAGTGTTTGGCACGGTGGGCTGGCGCGAAGTGGCGCGCAATACCGATTTGGGCGTGTTGTTTTTGTTTGGCGGCGGCATCGCGTTGAGCAGCATGATGAACCATTCGGGCGCGTCTGCCGCGCTGGGCAATGAAGTCGCCAAATTGTTGAGCGGCGCGCCGCATGGCGTGGTGATTGTTGCGGTAACCAGCTTTATTATTTTGCTCACCAATTTCACCAGCAACACCGCTTCTGCTGCGCTGCTGGTGCCGATGTTTGCCAGCATTGCCGCGCAAATGGGGCTGCCCGAGCGCGTGTTGGCGTTGGTGATTGGCATTGGCGCATCGTGCGCGTTTATGCTGCCTGTTGGCACGCCGCCTAATGCCATTGTGTTTGCCACGGGCAAGGTTCGCCAGCGCGATATGGTGAGCGTGGGCTTTGTGTTGAGCGTGTTGAGCATTGCAGCGATTTCGGTGTGGGCGTATTTCTTTTTGATGTGATGCCAACGCAAAGTTGCGAAGCCCAAACCTTGTTAACCCGATAAAAGGCAGCCTGAAAGCAGAAATACTGTTTTTCAGGCTGCCTATTTGTTGCCCGTGCGGCAGCCTGAAAAGCTATAATTCTTTCTTTTTCCAAGCGATTCCAAACATGACCACCGTTAAATGCCCCACCTGCCAAACCCCTGTTGCATGGCAGCCTGAAAACACCTTTCGCCCCTTTTGCAGCGAGCGTTGTAAGCTGATAGACCTTGGCGCATGGGCGGATGAGCAACACACCATCCCTGCGCTGCCCGAAACGCCCGAAGAATGGGATGCGCTGCATCATGACTGATTACATCGTGTTGCCCAGCCATGCGGGCGTGGACGAAGCGGGACGCGGTTGTTTGGTCGGCAGCGTGTTTGCCGCCGCGGTGATGCTGCCCGCGCAATATAATTTGCACGGCTTAACCGATTCCAAAAAGCTCAGCGAAGCCAAACGTGATGCGCTGGCGGCGCAGATTAAAGCGCAAGCAACGGCTTGGGCGGTGGCATCTGCCAGCCCTGCCGAAATCCAGCAGCTCAATATTTTGCACGCCACCATGCTTGCCATGCGCCGCGCCCTTGCCGCGCTGCCGATGCAGCCTGAAAAAGCGTGGATAGATGGCAACCGCGTACCGCCCGATTTAGCCATTGCCGCCGAAGCGGTAGTAAAAGGCGATGCTAAGATTGCCGCCATTTCCGCCGCTTCTATTCTCGCCAAAACCGCGCGCGATGCCGAAATGTATGCGCTGCACGAGCGCCATCCCGAATACGGCTTTGCGCAACACAAGGGCTACGGCACCGCCGCGCATCTTGCTGCCTTGCAACGCTATGGCGCATTGCCCGAGCATCGCGCGGATTTTGCGCCTGTGAAGCAAGTGCTGGCGCAGGGGCGATTGTTTGGCTGATGGGGTAAACAATAAGGCAGCCTGAAATTGTATTGAACACAGTTTCAGGCTGCCTTTTATTTATCGCATCACTTGCTTTCCGCAAACACTTCCTTCGCCACAAACACCGCGTTCAACGCTTTTGGAAAGCCCAAATACGGCACGGCATGGATAAACGCTTCCACAATCTCTTCCCGCGAAATGCTCACATTCAACGCCGCATGGATATGCACTTTCAACTGCTTCTCGCAGCCGCCTTGCGCCGCCAGCAGCCCCAGCGTCAGCAGTTCGCGCTCGCGGTTATTCAGCGCGGGGCGGTGGTAAATCTCGCCAAAAGCAAACGACACGATGTAACGCCCCAAATCGGGCGCAATGTCTGCCAATGCTGCCATCACCGCATCGCCCTGCGCGCCGTCAATCTCGCCCAATTTCGCCAGACCGCGTTCAAATAATTCCCTATTGTTTAGCATGATTTGCTCCTATGCTTGTTGAAAAGAAGCCATCAGACTAAACTTTGGAGCACACTCCAAGGCAAGGATTTTTTATGTACACCATTTCCCAATTCGCCGAGCAGCTCGGTATCAGCACCGACACCCTGCGCTACTACGAAAAAGAAGGGCTGCTTGCCCCGCAGCGCAACGCCGCAGGCTACCGCGTCTATACCGAGCGAGATGAAGTATGGTTTGGCTTTGTTAAACGGCTCAAAGACACAGGCATGCCGATGGCGCAAATCAAACGCTACGCTGAGTTGCGCCATGCAGGCGATGCCACCCTTGCCGAACGTTGCGCCATGCTAGAAGCGCATCGGCAGGCATTAGTGGAAAAACAGCGCGAGCTGGCAAAACACCAAGCGCATTTGGACGACAAAATCCGCCACTATGCCGCGCTGCTGCGGCAAGCCAAATAGGCAGCCTGACGCGCCTGCGTAATGCGCGTAAAATCGCGCTTTTTAAACCTGCTTGTAAACAAAGGAACCGCCATGCCTAAACTCACCCCCCGCGAAATTTTATCCGCCAGCCCTGTTATCCCCGTGATGGCGATTGACGATTTATCCACCGCCGTTGATTTGGCGCACGCTTTGGTAGCAGGCGGCATCCGCACGCTGGAAATCACGCTGCGCACGCCTGTTGGCTTGGAAGCGATTAGCCTGATTAAAAAAGAAGTGAAAGGCGCGATTGTGGGCGCGGGCACGGTTATCAACGAAAAACAACTCAAAGCCGTTGCCGATGCGGGCGCGGTATTCGCCATTAGCCCCGGCCTGCACAAAGCCCTTGCCAAAGCCAGCGAAAAGGTAAACATCCCGCTGATTCCCGGCGTTGCCACGCCCAGCGAAGTGCAACTGGCGTTGGAATACGGCATAGAAACGCTCAAATTGTTCCCCGCCGAAGTGGTGGGCGGGCGTGCCATGCTCAAAGCCTTGTATGGCCCGTATACCAACGTGCGCTTTTGCCCCACAGGCGGCATCACGCTGCAATCCGCGCCCGACTATTTGGCTCTGCCCAACGTGTTGTGCGTGGGCGGCACATGGCTCACGCCTAAGGATGCCGTTGCCAACAAAGATTGGGATACGATTACTCAGTTAGCCAAAGAAGCGGCGGCGTTGAAAGGGTAAAGGCAGCCTGAAAACATAGGGCGGATGATTGGCTTCATCCGCTCTTTAATTATTTGGGCTTTATGTGAAGCAAAATTCTCTACACCATTTTCAGGCTGCCTCACCCCCAAAGGCAGCCTGAAAACCGAAAAACCCGCTAAAATCCGCCTTATTTTTTCCACGCAAACCACCATGCAAACACTCTCCATTCTCGGCAGCACAGGCAGCATCGGCGTTTCCACGCTAGACGTTGTTGCCCAACATCCCGACCGCTTCCAAATCTTCGCCCTTGCCGGGCACAGCCAAACCGCCAAGCTCGCCGAGCAATGCCGCCAGTTTAAGCCGCGCTATGCCGTGGTTGCCGATGCCGCACGCGCCGCCGAATTGCGTGCCCAATTAGGCAGCCTGAAAGTGGAAATTGTGCACGGCAAGCAAGCGCTGATAGACATCGCCACCGCGCCCGAAGTAACAGGCGTGATGTGCGCGATTGTGGGCGCAGCGGGCTTGCCTTCCGCGCTTGCCGCCGCCGCGCACGGCAAAACCATCTATCTTGCCAACAAAGAAACGCTGGTAGTTTCAGGCAGCCTGTTTATGGAAACTGCCCGCCAAAACGGCGCCCAAATCCTGCCAATAGACAGCGAACACAACGCCATTTTTCAAGTATTACCGCGCGACTATTCAGGCAGCCTGAACGCGCATGGCATCGCATCCATCATTCTCACCGCCAGCGGCGGCTCGTTTCTCAACACCGATTTAGCCGAATTTTCGCGCATCACGCCCACCCAAGCTGTTAAGCATCCCAATTGGTCTATGGGGCAAAAAATTTCCGTAGATTCTTCCACCATGATGAACAAAGGCTTGGAATTGATAGAAGCCCGTTGGCTGTTTAACTGCCCGCCCGATAGGCTGGAAGTGGTGATTCATCCGCAATCCGTTATCCACAGCATGGTGCGCTATGCCGATGGCAGCGTGCTCGCCCAGCTGGGCACGCCCGATATGCGCATCCCCATCGCCAACTGCCTTGGGCTGCCCCAGCGCATCACATCGGGCGCAGCGCCGCTGGATTTCAGCCAACTTGCCGCACTTACCTTCCAGCAGCCCGATTTTGAACGCTTCCCCTGCCTGAAACTTGCCTACCACGCGCTCACCCTCGGCGGCGCAGCCCCTTGCGTGCTCAATGCTGCCAACGAAATCGCCGTCGCCGCCTTTTTGCGCCAAGAAATTTTGTTTACCAACATCGCCCGCGTGGTGGAACACAGCCTTGACCAACATAACCTTGCAGGCAACCTGAACACGCTGGATGATTTGCTGGCATTGGATAACGAAGTGCGACACACAGCAGCGGCGTTTATTCAAGCAGGCAGCCTGAAAAGCTAGCCTTGTTGGCAAACCATCAAAGCGCCATTGGCTACGCCCAACACAGCAAGGGCAGCCTGAAACCCATTTTCAGGCTGCCTCAATATCCCTCCCGCATCAACTATGATGCCATTCATAAACCATCTTCACCTTCTTGCCCGCCCGTTTAAACGTAATCACAAAATTCTCTACATCCGCGCAGCCATCTACCTCTTGCGCCAAAATGCGCACCTGATTGGCGTGGCGCGTCATTTCTAATTCCATTTTCGGCTCGGCAATATCGTCCACCCATTCCCCGTTTATTTTCGTTTTGCTGCCACAATCCCGTTTTCCACCCAAAGCCACCAGCAGTTTGGTGCTTTTCGCAGGCAGCGTGTCGGGCAGTTTCAACTCCCGCAAAGAACCTTTCACGCGCCTGTTTGTTGTGTAGTACACCGCGCGATAAGCATCATCCAAGCTCGCGACGGGCACTTCGCAAACCGTCGTGTTTACCAAGCCGCCCTTGCTCACTCGTTCGGGCGCGCAAGACACTTTATCCGCCACAGGTGCAGCCCATACCGCAGGCGCACACAACACCAGCGCGCCCATCAACATCCATTTTTTCATGTTTATCATTCCTGTCATCACGGCAAAATCGCCACGGCTATTATCTGCTGGATTGCGCCCGCGTGCCAACGCCGTTTGTATTGCCCCGCTGCGCCATACAATGTGCAACAGCGCAATCAAAGGCAGCCTGAAACTCCTTTTTCAGGCTGCCTCAACCCCTCCCGCCACCACCACCCGCCCCATTGCCCACAACGCCCGCTTCTGCGCCGCCGTCATCCGTTTTAACGCCCATTCCAGCTTGCTCGCCGCGCTGCGGTCTAAACAACACGCCACAATCCGCATTTCCTGCGCACTATGGCTGCGCGTGTATTTCGCGCCCTTGCCTGCCAAATGCGCCGCCAACCGCGCTTGCGGGCGATTGCTGATGCCTGTGTATAACGCGCCGTTGGCACACAATAATAAATAAACACACCAATTCATCTTGTTATCCGATTGTTCAATCGCGTGGATTCTAGCAAAGTCGGCAGCCTGAAAGTGATATGCCATTTTCAGGCTGCTTAGTATAATTAACCTATATTGTGGTAAATCATAAGGCTAGTCACCATTTGCCCATAAAATCATATTCCTGCACACCATCAGGCAGCCTGAAAGCAAGTTTCCATAAAACAGAAAGCCCAACATGACCGATTTTGAACGCATCTACACCCAATGGCACGAATACGCCCAAACCCGCAACACCGAAGCCCTAATCAATCTCTACGCCGACGATGCGCAATTTGAAAGCCCGCTGGTGCCCATCATCATGCAGCAAGACAGCGGCGTGCTGCGCGGACGCGCCGAAATTCTCGCCTTTTTGCAAGAAGGCACGCGCCGCCGTCCCAATGAGCTGGTGCGCTGGTATCGCACGGGGCGATATTTTGTCTCGGGCGACACGCTGGTGTGGGAATATCCGCGCCACACGCCCGATGGCAACCAAGTGGACATTCTGGAATTGATGCAAATCCAAAACGGCAAAATCCAATGGCACCGCATTTATTGGGGCTGGTTTGGCACGCAAATGCTGATACAGTCCGCCCAGCGCAAAGCCTAATTGGCAGCCTGAAAACGCGTTTACAAGTTTCTGCGAAGCTAAAACCCTTTTTTTAACCCAACCCAAGGCATCCCATGAGCATCACATTCACCCAAACCGCCAACGCCGCCGCATCCGCGCAATCCCTAGCCGATGCCGTCGCCCAAAACCTGCGCGACACCCTTGCGCAACAAGAGCGCGCCACGCTTGCCGTATCAGGCGGCAAATCGCCCATCGCCTTTTTCCAAGCGTTAAGCCAGCAAGATTTGGACTGGGCGCGCGTCAACATAACATTGGTGGACGAGCGCATCCTGCCCACTAACCATGCTGACAGCAACACAGGCTTGGTGCGCCAATACCTGCTGCAAAACCGCGCCGCCGCCGCGCAATGGCTGTCACTGGTTAGCGATGATGCCGATGAAGGCAGCCTGAAAAACAGCGCCGCCGCCGTTGAATTCGCGTTGCAACATTACACACAGCCCGACGTATTGGTGCTGGGCATGGGTGGCGACGGGCACACCGCCAGCATATTCCCGCAAGCGCCGCAGTTTGCCGATGCCGTGCGCGCCGATTATCCCCAGCCATTGCTGCACACCACGCCCATCACCGCGCCTTACGAGCGCATCTCCATGACGCTCGCCGCCATAGAAGCCACGCCGTATGTTTATCTCGCCATCGCAGGCGCAGACAAACGCCGTGTGTACGAAGCTGCCGCCCAAGCGCAAAGCGCGCAATACCCCATCAGCTATGTTCTCCACTCCCCAAAGGTAAACGCCCATGTCTTCTACAACGACTAACTACCCCCGCCTGATTGCCGACATCGGCGGCACCAACGCCCGCTTCGCCCTAGAAACCGCGCAGCAGCAGTTTGAACACATTGAAGTGCTGCCCTGCGCCGACTACGACACCATCGTGGATGCCATCAAAGAATATTTAAAGCGCGTGGGCAACCCCAGCGTGAGCAACGCCGCCATCGCCATCGCCAACCCCATCGTGGGCGATTGGGTGCAAATGACCAACCACCATTGGGCGTTTTCCATCGAAACCACGCGCCAAGCGCTGCATTTAGACAACCTGCTGCTGCTCAACGACTTCACCGCGCAAGCCCTTGCCATCACGCAAACATCCGCCGAAGACTTGGTGCAAGTGGGCGGCGCGCAGCCGATTGAACACGCGCCCAAAGCCGTTATTGGGCCAGGCACAGGCTTGGGCGTTAGCGGCTTAATCCCCACACCCAGCGGCACCTACATTCCGCTGGCAGGTGAAGGCGGGCACACCAGCTTTCCCCCGTTTGACGATGGCGAAATCATGGTATGGCAATACGCCAAGAAAAAATACGGACACGTTTCCGCCGAGCGCTTTTTAAGCGGCGCAGGCTTGATGCTGATTTACGAAGCACTCGCCGAGCGCGAAGGCGTAAAACGGCAAAAACTCTCCCCTGCCGAAATCAGCGAAAAAGCATTAAGCGGCACATCGCCGCTCTGCCGACTCACGCTGGATATGTTCTGCGCCATGCTCGGCACAGTCGCTTCCAATCTTGCGCTCACACTGGGCGCGCGCGGCGGCGTGTATCTATGCGGCGGCATCATTCCGCGCTTTATCGATTACTTCCGCTCATCGCCGTTTCGCCAACGCTTTGAGAGCAAAGGGCGCTTTGATGCCTACCTTGCCGCCATCCCCGTTTACATTGTGCAAAGCAAATACCCTGGTATAGTGGGCGCGGCAGTGGCGCTGGAAAACCATTTGCAGCATTTGTAGCAATGAGTGAGGCAGCCTGAAAATGGTTTTCAGGCTGTCTATGCCTATTTACTTAACCCAATATAAAGCACCACATCATGAAATCATCCATTCTCGCCATTTTATTACTCCTAACTGCGCACAAACCCGCCAGCGGCAACGCCCACGCAGCAAGCCCTGCCGTTAATATGCGCGGCACAGTCCAAATCTCCTTTGAACAAGCCGAGTTTGTTTATCAGGGGCAAACGTATTATTTAAACGATGAACACGGCGTACTATCCGATTGGATTGCGCAACAGCGGGCGGCGAGCAAAGCGTTTTTTATCCGTCAAAATATTTGCCTAAACGGCTACATTCAAAGCAAATCGGATAACCATAACCACGGCTTTGGCGCGTTGGAACGGTATGAGCGGGCGGTTGTGGTGCGGAAGATGTGTTAGCGTTATTGGCGATTTTAGGCAGCCTGAAACGTGGTTTTTTCGTTTTCAGGCTGCCTAACGGGTAGCGGAATAAATCAAGAAATGCTCAATTCAAGCGGCGTGTAGGGTGTGTGCCGCAGGCACGCACGCGGGCTAGGCTGGGAACGTGCCAACCGCGTGCGTGGCAAGCCACACGCCCTACGCTCAAGTTACCCTAGATTGCTGCCTGCGCGGCAATGGTGGCGATTATTGTTTTTCAGGCTGAAACCTTTGCAAAACCTGTAACCGATGGAGCGTCGGCGGCTTGCCGACATTTTGAAAAATCAGTAATGCTATGTTTAATAAGCAATTTGGCGACGAGCCGCCGCCGCTCCATTTTAGGTTTTAGGCTGTTGTTGGGAGTTTTGCAAAGGTTTCAGGCTGCCTTTGCTGGTTTATGGTGAGGCAGCCTGAAAACGAGTTGTAGGTCGGGCATTGATGCCCGACTGATATACGCCACAATAAAAACGTCGGGCATCAATGCCCAACCTACAAGTATTCTGGTTAAGCAGCTAGTTGGCGGCGAGCCGCCGCCGTTCCATCTGCTGCTGGTTTGCTGATTTCAGGTTGCCTAAACGCGGGCGCGCTTGCTTGGGCAGCCTGAAAATCTTTTAAATGCCGTTTTAGCTTCGCTCGTTTTCAGGCTGCCTACTGAAACCGCCCGCCTTTCACTTGCGAGCTGCCAAGTTTTGCTGCCAAGCCTTGATTGCGCAGCGCGTGGGTGAGCGCGATGGCCAAGCCGTCGGCGGCATCGGCTTGGGGTGTGCCCGATAGTTTCAGCATTTGCACCACCATGTGTTGCACTTGCTCTTTCGCTGCCTTGCCCTGCCCCACCACGGCTTGCTTCACTTGCAGCGCGGTGTATTCGTAAACAGGCAAGCCGCGCAACACCAGCGCCGCAATCGCCGCGCCGCGCGCCTGCCCCAGCATCAGCGTGGACGCTGGGTTCACGTTCACAAACACGCGCTCCACCGCTGCCACATTGGGCTGATAGGTGGCGATAATTTCGCTGATGTTTTCCACGATGATGCCGATGCGTCCTGCCAGTTCGTCATTTTTTATCGTTTTGATGCAGCCTGAAACCACATACACTTGCTCGCGCCCGATAACGTCAATAATGCCAAAGCCTGTGGTGCGGCTGCCGGGGTCTATGCCGAGAATGCGAAGGGGGCGGGATGGGGTCATGGTTTTGCCAGCGTGAAAAAAGCGGGGATTATAGCGGAATTGGTTGGGGCGATTGGCTTGGGCTTGGCGGCTGCGCGCAGACTCGCTTTCAGGCTGCCGTTGGGGATTGGGGTACAATGGTGGCTGCGCTTTTGCGGTTGATGCCTAGCGTGGCAAAAAGGCAGCCTGAAAACTCAAATAGCGCGGCTCTTGCTTGCCATGATGTCGGCGAGCCACCGACGCTCCATTGGGTGCCGTTTCGCTCGCCGTTTTCAGGCTGCTTTAACGCTCGCGCAGGCAATCAGCCGCCTGCGTTGCGAAGCGGCGTAGCAAAATTAAAACCAGTAAAATGCGTTTGGGCGCAACGATTTTGGTAAACCAATCTCGCTGTCTCAACCCACAATCTCCACCGCCTGTTTTGGCTTTGCCCAAGCGCGTAAACGTGTTTTAGCTTCGTTGAAGCCTTCGGCTTTCAGGCTGCCTGCATCATCAAGGATAAAAATGACTTCTCGCACACATCTCTCCGACATCTTGCTCACCGCGCTCGCTCCGCTGATTTGGGGCAGTACCTACCTTGTTACCACGTTGTTTCTGCCGCCCAACCGCCCGTTCACCGCTGCTTTGCTGCGCGTGTTGCCTGCGGGCGTGTTGCTGCTGGCGTTTTATTGGCAAACTCCTGCGCGGCGCGAATGGGGCAAGGTGGCGCTGTTGGGCGTGCTTAATATCGGGCTGTTTCAAGCCATGCTGTTTGTGGCGGCGTATCGCTTGCCTGGCGGGCTGGCGGCGATTTTGATGTCCACGCAAACGCTGATGGTGCTGCTGCTTTCTTGGTTGATTGGCAAGCAAATGCCCGCCAAAGCTGCTTGGGCATGGGCGGCGGCGGGCATTGCTGGCATCGCGCTGCTGGTGTTGTCGCCGCAAGCCAAATTGGACGGGCTGGGCGTTGCCGCCGCGTTAACAGGCTCGGCGGCGATGGCGCTGGGCGTGTATTTGTCTAAGCATTGGCAGATTAAATTATCGGGCGCGGCGTTCACGGGCTGGCAGCTTGTGGCGGGCGGATTGTTTTTGCTGCCGATTGCCGCTTGGTGCGAAGGCATGCCGCCTGCGCTTTCGGCGGCGAATGTGGGCGGTTATGTGTATTTGAGCCTGTTTGGCGCGGTGCTGGCGTATGTGCTGTTTTTTCGCGGGCTGTCGCGGCTGTCGCCTGCTGCCGTGTCGTCGTTGAATTTGCTCAGCCCGATTTGCGCGTTTGTGCTCGGCTGGCTGTTTTTGGGGCAAACGTTAGACGCGCGCGCGATGTTTGGGCTGGCGTTGGCGTTGGCATCTATCGCAGGAGTACAACGCGCGATGCGGTGAAACCTATTTTCAGGCTGCCTGAAAGCGGGTTTACAATCTGCCGCCCAATCCCATCAACAAGGAAACCAATATGAATTTTGCAACCGAAGCCAACCAAATTGTTTACCGCGAAGGCGCTCGCACGCTGGCGTTTATCCATTGGACAACATTAAACGCACACACCATCGCGGCAGACCACACCTTTGTGGACGAATCGCTGCGCGGACAAGGCGTTGCCAAAGCCTTGCTGGACGCGCTGGCGGCGCACGCAGCGGCGCAGAGCTGGAAAATCCGCGCGGATTGCCCATTTGTGGCGAAATGGTTTGCGCGCAGCGCAGAATATGACGGCGTTAAGGCAGCCTGAAAACCGTTTTTACTGCGTTGCAGCCTTCGTCTGTTAGTTTTGCAGAAGCTCGCCAACCCGTTTTCAGGCTGCCCAAATATTATTTAACCCCCATTCACAAGGAGCCATCATGTCGCCAACCTTTTCCCCATTGTTCCAGTCCTACACCTTCAACAACGGCGTAAGCATTAAAAACCGCCTTGTCGTTGCGCCGATGACGCATTACGGCTCAAACGAAGACGGCTCATTCAGCGAAGCCGAGCGCACTTTTTTAACAGGGCGCGCTGCCGATTTCGGCTTGTTTATCACCGCCGCCACGCTGGTATCGCCCGAAGGCAAAACCTTTCACGGGCAGCCCTTTGCCTTTGAAGCCGCACACCTGCCCAGCCTGCGCGAAACCGCCCAAACCATTCAAACCCAAGGCGCAAAAGCCATTTTGCAACTGCACCACGGCGGCAGCAAAGCCATGACCGACAACAAAGTCGCGCCATCGGCAACCGAAGATGCGCGGGAATTAAGCAGCCGCGAAATTGAAGCCATCATCGCCCAATTTGCCTACGCCGCCAAACTGGCGATGGTGGCAGGCTTTGACGGCGTGGAAATCCACGGCGCAAACGGCTATTTAATCCAACAATTCGTCTCGCGCCAAAGCAACCGCCGCAGCGACGAATGGGGCGCGCCCACCGCCTTCCCGCTGGCGGTGATTAACGCCGTGTTGGCGGAAAAACAAGCGGCGCAGCGCGACGACTTTATTGTGGGCTACCGCTTTTCGCCCGAAGAAGCAGGCGACAACGGCTTAACCATGAGCGACACCTTCGCGCTGATTGACGCGCTGGTGCAGCAGCCCTTGCAATATCTGCACGTTTCGCTGTGGGATTTTTACAAGCTGGCGCGGCGCGGCGCAGACACCAGCAAAACGCGCATAGAGCAAATCCACGCTCGCATCGGCGGAAAGCTGCCGCTGATTGGCGTGGGCAACCTGCTATCGGGTGAAGCGGTGCTCGCGGCGTTGGCAACGGGCTGGGCGGAATTTATCGCCGTGGGCAAGGCGGCCATCATCAACCCCAATTTCGCCACGCTGCTGCAAAACGGCGCAGCCGAACGCATCGCCACCGCAATAGACCCCGACCGCGCCGACCATTACGGCATGCCCGATTATCTATGGCAACACCAACTGCGCGGGCTGGCGTATATGCCGCCGCTCAAAGGCAGCCAAGATTGGCAGCCGCTGGATATTTGAGATTAAGGCAGCCTGAAAAGTAGGATTGAGCGTTTTCAGGCTGCCTTTTGCTTTGAACTTTGTTGATGCGGTTAGCCAACGCAGCGCGATTGTGCGCATTCAAACCCACGCCAATTTTCCCAACCGCATCGCTCCGTTTACAAAATACCGAGAACAAAAAAGGCAGCCTGAAACCGCATCTACACAGTTTTCAGGCTGCCTTCATTCTCTAATCCAACAACACTTCCAGCTTATTTCCCATCCCACGCTTTAATCGCGTTCAAGCGGATGTTCACGCGATCTTGCGGCGTGCCTTTGAAGTAATCTTTCGCCAAGCCGCCTTCCCAGTCGCCGTAGTTAGGATTGGGTAATACGATGAATTTTTTGCCAAATGCCTGGCTGTTGGCTTTCACAAACTCGCGACGCTCGGCGTTGGGTTTGTGGTAAGTCGCGTCGCCAAAATCGTTTAAGTTATCGCCGATATACAGCACGATTTCATAGCCTTGTCGTTCAATTTCAGCAAAGCGGGCGGATTTGCTTGACTTGTCTTTTTTCAACAATAAAGTTTGATCGTTCACGCCGTTAAAGCCCAGTTTTTTCATATCTTCAACCGTCGCGACTTTTTCGCCGTCGTCCTTGCGGTTAGACACATAAAACATCGTGCCGCCGTGCGTGTTCACATAATTATTAAATTCCACCGCGCCAGGGATGGCTTCGGTTTGGCGTGCATTCACCCAGCGTGTCCAATCTTTGCCGTCAAACGCTTTGTTGTGCTGCACTTGCCAGCCTGCGTAGGCGCTGTTGTCCACCATGGTTTCGTCCAAATCCACCACCACGGCTTTTTTCTTGCCCTTGGCGGCGCTGGCGTTGTCAAAAGCCACTTTCGCCGCGTTAAACGCTTGATACGCCAAGGCTTGATATTCGCCCGATTGCTGCATCCAGTTGATGCCCATCACTGCTTGCTGCTGCAATTGCGCGTTGGCTTGTTGATCGCTGGCGCTGCTGGATGGCGCTTGCTGGGCGGCGCAGCCTGCCAAGGCAATCATCAGGCTGATGGTTAGGGCTGAAAATTTTGCTGTCTTCATGCTTCGTCTCCTCTGGGTTATGAAATGTTAAGTTATGAAAGACTTGGTTATTATAGCGAAAAGAATGGGGAAACAAAATAGCCAAAGCGCCGCCTGCGCCCGTTGTTGATTAAGACAAAAAGCCGCCTGAATGCGTGTTCAGACGGCTTTTCGGTTTTCAGGCTGCCTTTGCGCTTTGGGGCAGCCTGAAAATCGGTTTACGGCTTTTGCCAAGCCCAATCAGTTTTCCAACAGCGAGCGCAGCATCCACGCGTTTTTCTCATGGGTTTGCATACGCGTGGTCAGCAAGTCGGCGGTGTGCTCATCGTTGGCTTCGTCCACAGCGGGGAACAGCGCGCGGCAAGTGCGCACCACGGCTTCTTGCCCTTCAACCAAATCGCGCACCATCGCTTGCGCGTCTTTGCGGTTGTCGCCCTCGGCAATGGAAGCCAGTTTGGCAAATTCGCTGCATGAACCAGGGGCCAGCTCGCCCAGGGCGCGGATGCGCTCGGCAACTTCGTCCACCGCCAGCGCCAGTTAGTTGTATTGGGTTTCAAACATGGTGTGCAGGCTGTGGAACATCGCGCCGCGCACGTTCCAATGGTAATTATGGTTTTTGAGATACGGCGTGTAAGTATCCGCCAACACTTTGGCTAAGCCTTGGGCGATGGTTTGGCGTTGTTGGTCTGTCATGCCGATGTTGATGCTCATGATCAATCTCCTATGGTGAGTTAATTTGTCCACACGGTTTGTGTGGCGCGAGTGGGTGGATTATAGGGTTTATGGTTTGTGTTGTTAATATTTTCTATTGTTTTTATTTTTTGATAGTTTTAATTAAATATCTCTGCGCTGCGTGTTTTCAGGCTGCCTTACTCTATACCGATTTAGGCAAACACACCGCCGCGCCGTAAACCATCGCCACAAGCAACACAATCGCGCCAACCAGCATACGCACACCACAGCAGCAATACAAATAACGCATTCAACACAACGATTTTCAGCACGGCAAACATTTGCGTTCGGTTAAAAAACTTCATGTTTTATCCTTTTGCCGATTTTCAGGCTGCCTTTGCCAAAACAAATCAGGCAGCCTGAAAACCCAATTTCAGGCTGCCTTTCATTAACGCGCGTTACACATAATCCCGCGTTTCCCCCGCGCCGTCCAAATTCTCCACGCAGCGGGCGCAGATGGTTGGATGCGCCGCCACCGTACCGACTGTTTCCACATAATGCCAGCAGCGTTCGCATTTTTCCGCCGCGCTGGGCGCAACGCTTGCCGCGTATTCATCGCCCTGTTGCAGCGATACTTTGGAAACCAGCAAGGTAAAGCGCAGCTCGTCGCCCAGCGATTGCAAATAAGCAAAATCGCTGGCAGGCGCGGTCAAAACCACTTCCGCCTGCAAAGACGAGCCCACCGATTTATCCGCACGCAACGGCTCAATCGCCGCGTTCACCACCGCACGCGCCGCGCGAACCGCCGTCCATTTTTTCAGCAATTCGGCTTCGGCAGCAGGGTTCATCGGTGGGAAATTATGCCAAGTGTGATACAGCACACTGTCTTCTTCGCCGCCGCCGATGATGTCCCACGCTTCTTCGGCGGTGAAACACAAAATGGGCGACATCAGCAACACCAAGCTGCGCGTGATGTGATACAGTGCGGTTTGCGCCGAGCGGCGGGCGTGGCTGTTGGTTTTGGTGGTGTATAGGCGGTCTTTCAGAATATCCAAATAGAACGCGCCCAAGTCTTCCGAGCAGAATTGCACCAGCTCTTGCACGGCAAAGTGAAAGGCGTAGCGCGGATAATGCTCGCCCGCCAATTTCTCTTGCAACTGCCGCGCCAACACCAGCGCATAGCGGTCAATTTCCACCATATCTGCTTGCGGCACGGCATCTTCAATCGGGTTGAAATCGCTTAAATTGGCAAACAAAAACGCCAAAGTGTTGCGGATGCGGCGATAGCTTTCGGTAACGCGCTTCAAGATTTCTTTGGAAATCGCCAAATCGCCCGAATAATCGGTTGCCGCCGTCCACAAGCGCAAAATATCCGCGCCAAATTCGTTATAAACTTCTTGCGGCGCAACCACGTTGCCAATGGATTTGGACATTTTGCGCCCGTTTTGATCCACCACAAAACCATGCGTTAAAAGCTGTTTATACGGCGCGCGCCCAAATGCGGCGCAGCCTGTGAGCATGGACGATTGAAACCAGCCGCGGTGTTGGTCGCTGCCTTCCAAATACAAATCGGCAGGCCAAGACAATTCTTCGCGTTGTTTGAGCACGGAATAATGCGTGCTGCCTGAATCAAACCAAACATCCATGGTATCGGGCAGTTTGTCGTATTGGGCGCAATCTTCGGGCGACAAAATATCGGCTTTGTCCAATTCAAACCATGCGTTGATGCCTTTTTCTTCAATCATTTTGGCAACTTTTTCTAGCAATTCGGCGGAATTGGGGTGCAGTTGCCCTGTTTCTTTGTGGGCAAAAAACGCCATCGGCGTGCCCCAGAAGCGTTGGCGCGATACCACCCAGTCGGGGCGTTGTTCAATCATCGCTTGCAGGCGGGCGCGTCCCCATGCGGGGAAGAATTCAGTGTTGTCCACCGCTTTGAGCGCGGCGTTGCGCAGGGTGTTGCCTTCGGTGCCTGCTTTGTCCATGCCGATAAACCATTGCGGCGTGGCGCGGTAAATCAGCGGGGTTTTGTGCCGCCAGCAATGGGCGTAGCTGTGTTCAATTTTGCTACTGGCGAGCAAGCGGCCCTTTTCTTCCAGCCATTCCAAAATCAGCGGATTGGCTTCCCAAACGGTTTTGCCTGCCACGCGCTCTACGCTGCTGACAAACCGCCCTGCACCGTCAATGGGGTTGATGAGCTGGATGTCGTATTGCTTGCAGACAAAATAGTCTTCCAAACCGTGTGCGGGCGCAGTGTGCACCAAGCCGGTACCCGCATCGGTGGTAACGTGGTTGCCGTTTAAAATGGGGATGTCGCGCTCCAAGAAAGGATGTTTGCACAGCAGGTTTTCCAAGGCTGCGCCCGTGGTTTCTGCCAACACGGGGCAGCCTGAAAAGCCGTAGCGTTCCAACGCTTGCTCTGCCAAATCTTTTGCCAGCACCAAGCGTCCTTTGGGCGTGTCAATCAGTTGGTAAACGATGTCTGCGCCGGCGGAAATGGCTTGGCTGGCGGGCAGTGTCCACGGCGTGGTTGTCCAGATAACGGCGTAAGCAGGCTCGGCAATTTCAGGCAGCCTGAAAGCCGCTGCCACGGCTGCGACATCTTGGAAGGGATACGCCACATCAATCGCAGGGGAAATTTTGTCTTTATATTCCACTTCGGCTTCGGCAAGCGATGAGCCACAATCCAAGCAAAACTGCACGGGCTTTTCGCCGCGGAACAAATAACCAGCGGAATAAATCTCGCCAATCATGCGCACGGTATCGGCTTCGGTTTTGTAGTCCATGGTAAGATAAGGGTTGCCCCAATCGCCCAACACACCCAAGCGGATAAAGTCTTTTTTCTGGCGGGCGATTTGCTCGGCGGCATATTCGCGGCACAGCTCGCGAAAGCGGCTTGGCGGCATATCTTTGCCGTGCAGTTTTTCCACCATCACTTCAATCGGCAAACCGTGGCAATCCCAACCAGGCACATAAGGCGCATCAAATCCTGCCAATGTTTTGCTGCGGATAATGATGTCTTTCAAAATTTTGTTTACCGCGTGCCCGATATGAATATCGCCGTTGGCATAGGGCGGGCCGTCATGCAAAATAAATTGCGGGCGGCCTTTTGCCACTTGGCGCAATTTTTGGTAACGCTTTTCGTCTTGCCATTGTTTCACCCAAGCGGGTTCGCGTTTGGCAAGATTGCCGCGCATAGGAAAGGGAGATTCGTGAAGATTGACGGTTTTGGAGTAGTCGGTCATGGTGTTTTGCTCTGCAATGATGAAAATAAACGTTTCAGGCAGCCTGAAAACGGTTTTTGGCGTAAAAACTGGCTATTCTACAAGCCTTTAACCTTTGTGAAAAGTAAGCGGATTTTTGCTGGCAATGATTAAATTCGTGTAAACGCAAGTTAATCCTCATTACAGCGCGCTACAAATGAAGGTATGATGCGCGCCGTTGCCATTTGGCAATATTTTTCCAATGGAGATTTACCATGAATATCAAACTCGTTTCCTTGATTGCTGTTTCTGCTGTGGCTCTGGCGGCTTGCGCGGGCAGCGAAAGCCCTGCGGCAAACAACGACCCACGCGATAGCGCCATGGACAATATGTCTATGCAACAACAGCAAGCGATGAAGCCCCAAGTGGGTGGCAGCAAACGCTTTGAATGCGACAACGGCATGACCGCCACCGCGAAATACAGCAGCGGCGCAATCAATCTTTCCGTGGACACCATGGGCAAATCGGCTGTGTTGAACCAAGCCATGTCGGCATCGGGCGTGCGCTATGCGTCTAACAGCGCGTTCTATGGCAACCCTGCCGAATGGCACGAAAAAGCGGGGCGCGAAGCCTATTTTGAATTCAGCGGCTCCGATGGCAGCAAAGTCAGCACCACTTGCGTGGCAAAATAATTTGCTTTGCTAACATCGCGTGATTCAACACGATAAAACCGATTTCGCATCCTTGCTGAAATCGGTTTTTTGTTTACACTTTATATTTACGCAAAGGCAGCCTGAAAGCGAGTTTACGCGCTTCTGCGAAGCTAAAACCGTTTCAGGCTGCCTTTGCGCGTTATGCCATTATGCAAGAGTTTTTGTTGGTGCTACAATACCGCCGTTTTATCGTTGTTTGCATTGGGAACTGCTGATGCAAACCAATTTTCAGGCTGCCTAACAGCCTAAACACATTAGTCGGGGTGCTGCGAAAGCGGCTGAGAAAACACCCGTGAACCTGACACAGGTAATACTGGCGTAGGAAACTAATAAAAACTTCCATTTTTATTATTCAAAACCTATCGCCATTTGCCGTGTTGAGCAAATGGCGTTTTTTTTATCACAGGAGAAAATCATGAAATTCGTTCCTTTTCATTTGCCCGCGCTAAATCAAAGCAAAGCAGCAAAGCGCGCCAAAACAGTTAAACTGCTTTCATTGCTTGGTATCGCTTTATCGCTCGCGCTAAGCCAAACCGCTTGGGCGAGAACAGAAGTGCAATTAACAGAAGTGCGCTTAGCTGTAAGCGATTCGTTTGATTTGCCCAAGCCAGTGATTGAGCAATTTGAGCAACAAAACAATGCCAAAGTTTCTATTGTGAAACTGGGCAGCGGCAATGAAATGCTGAACCGTTTGATTTTAAGCAAAAAATCGCCGTTAGCTGATGCCGTGTTTGGCTTAGATAACAATACTTCCGCCAAGGCGCACGCGGCAGACATCTTGAAAGGACAACAGCCGCAAAGCAAAGCAACCGTGGTTTCTCTATCGCGCGCGTTGCCAGTAGATTTCAGCTTTATCACGTTAAACTATGATAAACAATGGTTTGCAAAAAACAATCTGCCCTTGCCTAAAACTTTGGATGATTTAGTGCAGCCCCAATACAAAAACTTGCTTGCCGTGCCTAATCCTGCCACTTCCACTCCAGGATTAGGATTCTTGTTGGCAAATATTGGCGGCTTGGGCGAAGAACATGCGTTTAAATGGTGGGGCGCAATGCGCCAAAACGGCGTGAAAATCACCAAAGATTGGTCGCAAGCGTATTACACCGAATTCACGCTCAACGGTGGTTCACGCCCGATTATTGTGGGCTATGCCACCAGCCCTGCGGCAGAAGTGTTTTACAGCGAAGGCAAGCTCAAATCGCCCAATATGGGCAACTTATTCTTGCAAGGCGGTAGCTATTTGCAGATTGAAGGCGCAGCGGTATTAAACCAAGCCAGACAGCCTGAAATGGCGGCAAAACTGGTGCAATATTTGCAAAGCCCTGCGGTGCAAGATTCGTTGATGACATCTATGTGGGTTTATCCTGCGGTGAAAGGCATAAAAGCGCATCCAATTGCGGTGCATGCTTCTTCGCCGAAAAATGCCAAATCATTGCCTGCTGCGCAAGTAAACAGCAAGCAAAAAGATTGGGTGGCAAGATGGACACTCGTGGTAATCAAATGATTTAAGGCAGCCTGAAAACACAAAAGGTATCCGTTTTAGATACCTTTTTTTGCGTGGCTAATGCGCGTCGTCCCAATTTTTACCTATGCCTACTTCGGCAATCAACGGCACATCCAACACATCTTTTCCCACGCTTGCCATTATGCTCGGAATGTTTTGCACAATGGTTTCTTGTTCATTTTCAGGCACTTCTAACACCAATTCATCATGCACTTGCATGGTCAAACGGGTTTTCAGGCTGCCTGATGTCAAGAAATAATCCACCGCAATCATGGCGCGTTTGATTAAATCGGAAGCAGTGCCTTGCATCGGCGCGTTAATGGCTGCCCGCTCTGCTCCTGCGCGCACTTGCGCGTTTTTTGCATGAATATCAGGCAAATACAAGCGCCGCCCAAACAGAGTTTCCACATAGCCCAAATCCTGCGCTTGCTCTTTGGTGCGCTGCATATAATCCGCCACGCCTGTGTAGCGCGCAAAATAGCGCTTGATAAACATATCGGCAGAAGCGTTATCAATCCCCAGCGATTTTGCCAAACCATAGCTGCTCATGCCGTAAATCAAGCCGAAGTTAATTGTTTTGGCATAGCGCCGCTGCTCAGACGTGATGTTTTCAGGCTGCATGCCAAACACTTCGGCGGCGGTGCGGCGGTGCACGTCTTCGCCGTTTTTAAACGCTTCAATCAACGTGGTATCGCCGCTTAAATGTGCCATGATGCGCAGCTCAATTTGCGAATAATCGGCAGACACAATCACGCTGTTTTCAGGCGCAATAAACGCTCGGCGCACGCGTCGCCCTTCGCTGGTGCGGATGGGGATGTTTTGCAGATTGGGATTATTGCTCGCCAGCCGCCCCGTAATCACCACCGCTTGCGCGTAATTGGTGTGAACACGATGGGTGGTAGGGTTAATCATTTCAGGCAGTTTATCGGTGTAGGTGGATTTGAGTTTCGCTAAACTGCGGTTTTGCAAGATGATTTTTGGCAAAGGATAATCCATCGCCAGTTGTTCCAACACTGCTTCGTTAGTGGATATGCTGCCCGTGCTGGTTTTCTTTAAGCCTTTGGTTGGAATGCCTAATTTTGTAAACAAGATTTCTTGCAACTGCTTGGGCGAATTCAAGTTAAACGGTTGTCCTGCTAAATCATAGGCTTGCTGTTCCAGTTTTAACAATTCAGCGCCCAATTCTGCACTTTGCTGCGCCAATTCTGCGCGATCAATCAACACGCCATTACGTTCCATGTGAAACAACACCTGCGCCACAAGCAATTCCATGTCTTCATACATTTTGCGCTGCTCATCGCTCATCTGCGCTTTTAAATGCGCTTCAATGCGCAACGCAAAATCAGCATCTTGGCAAGCATATTCCGTTGCCTGCTCAACCGAAACATCAGCAAACGAAATTTGCTTCGCGCCCTTGCCGCATAAACTTTCATAAGTAATCGTTTCCAAACCCAGCCAGCGTTGAGCCAATTCATCCAAGCCATGCCCCAAATGGCTTTCCAACACATACGAAGCCAACATCGCATCGCCTGCAATCCCTTGCAATTGAATGCCATGATTAGCAAAAACGTGTTGGTCATATTTTAGGTTTTGCCCAATTTTTAATAACGTTTTGCTTTCCAAATACGGTTTCAGGCTGCCTAACAGCGTTTCCCAGCTTAATTGCTGCTCAGCAAATGTGTGGCTAATCGGAATATACACCGCTTCGCCCGCAGCAAAAGCCATGCTGATGCCCACCAGCCGCGCATTCATTGGGTCTAGCGATGTGGTTTCAGTATCCAAGCCAATTTGCTCGGCTGTGGATAATTTGCTGAGCAATTCGTCCAACTGCGTTTGATTGATAACTGCTTGATAATTCAGTTTTTCAGGCTTAGACGCAAGTATGATTTCAGGCTGCCTTTGCGCATTAAACGCAGCTTGTGTGCCTACATCATCCGCTGCAAATAAATCATCACTTGCTTGGCTAGATAATTGATTTTCTGCTTCTTTTAACCAAGTTTTAAAACCCAGCTCACGAAAATGCACCGCAAGCTGTGCCCATTTAGGTGCGCTGCGGCGCAAATCATCCATACCATTAGGCAATTCGCTAAACAAATCAACATCGGTTTTAATCGTTACCAATTCATACGATAAAGGCAATTGTGGCAAAGCAGCACGCAGATTTTCACCAATTTTTCCTTTAAATTCATCGGCTCGTTGCATGATATTTTCCAGCGAGCCAAACTCTGCCAACCATTTTGCCGCCGTTTTTTCGCCGCATTTTTCCACCCCAGGCACGTTATCCACTTTATCGCCCATCAGCGCCAAAAAATCGCGAATCTGATTAGGATGTACACCAAATTTGTTGAACACACCTGCTTCATCCAGCGTTTCATTTTTCATGGTATTCACCAGCGTGATGCGTTCGCTCACAAGCTGCGCCATGTCTTTATCACCCGTGGAAATAATCACATCCATGCCTGCATTTTCTGCCTGTTTTGCCAGCGTACCAATCACATCATCTGCTTCTACACCGTTGATTTTCAATACTTTCCAACCCATCAATTCCACCAATTCAGGCAGCATATCGGCTTGTGGGCGCAAATCATCAGGCATGGGCGGGCGCGTGGCTTTATAGTCTGGAAACAATGCATGGCGGAAGTTTTTGCCCTTGGCATCAAACACGCAAGCACAATAATCGTGTGGCGTTTCGGCGCGCAAGCGGCGCAACATATTCAATACGCCATAAACAGCGTTGGTTGGTGTGCCATCGGGCGCGGAAAGATGGGTCATGGCGTAAAACGCGCGATAAAGATAGGACGAGCCGTCCACCAAGAGCAAAGTTTTTGTGGTCATTTTAATGTTCAATATCAATAAAAAAGCTGCCTAAAACCATTCTAGGCAGCCTGAAAATCAGTTTAGGCAAATAATTTTGCAAACGCTTTTTTCAAATCGTCATCTGTTAGCGGCAAGCATTTGCGAATATCGTCAAATGAAAGCGAACCCACAATTTGGTTTACTTTATGCTCTTCCGCGCCCAATTTTTTTAACTTGGCAACCAGCATTTGCCCAACCATAGATTCCAGCGCTTCTTGACCTTCTGCTGAATTCATTTTTATTCCTTTCAACTAAACAATAAAACAGCGATAACGCTCGCCATTATAACAATAATCTGATTGATTTGTTTCACTATTTCCTTTTTCAGGCTGCCTAATAGCGGCGCAATTCTTCTTGCAAGGCTTGTATATTTTTAATGCGGTCAGCCACTTGCATACCAAAGCGTTTAATCGCACCATCGTTTTTTTCCTTGCCTGCTTTAACCAAATTATTCTGCGCAATTAAAAGCGCGCTTTTTTCGCGGCTGATTTCTTGTTGCAACACTTCGCGTCGCGTTAATTTTTTGGGTTCTGGCAGGGAAATGATTTTGGCAAGCTGGCTGGGAATACGTGTATTGGCGCGAAGTGCAACCGCTTGGTTGCGCAAATTCACCTGCACGCCCGCATTTGCGGTTGCATCGGAAGCAGGCGGCAGCAAAATGGTATCGTTAAACAGCTGGCTAGAATCTTTCCACACTCGGCTGATTTCATCATCAATCACTTGTGGCACGCTGGCAGCAATAGCCGCAGCAACAGGCGCAGAAGCACTTTCAGATGCGGTTTCTACGCTTTTATTTGCCGTTTCGGCGTGGACAATGTGGATAAAACTTGCTGCTGCAAGGCACACCAACCATTTAAATTTCATCATGTTTTCAGGCTGCCTAATGTGGATAACTTTAATCGCGGTATCATACCAAATTTATACTTTTCAGGCTGCCTGAAACCGCTGAGAATCGCCATTTTTAGAAAACTTTGCATTAAGCGCTTTTTCTTTACTCATGCTTTAAATCGCATTTTCAATGCTTATTTTGCCCCAATTAACAAACACAAAAAGGCAGCCTGAAACTTGTGGATAAGTTTTCAGGCTGCCTATTATTTGAGTGTTAATGCTCTACCTGTTCAGGTAAAAATCCCCCGCTTTGATGCGCCCACAATTTTGCATATAACCCTTTGTTTGCTAACAATTCTGCGTGTGTGCCTTCTTCCACAATACGCCCTTTATCCAGCACAATCAATCTATCCATAGCAGCGATTGTGGATAACCTGTGGGCAATTGCGATAACAGTTTTACCATCCATCATTTTATCCAAGCTATCTTGAATTGCCGCTTCCACTTCGCTATCCAATGCGCTGGTGGCTTCGTCTAACAACAAAATCGGTGCATCTTTAAGCATTACTCGCGCGATCGCAATCCGCTGGCGTTGCCCACCCGATAATTTCACACCGCGCTCGCCCACATGAGCATCGTAGCCTGTTCTGCCTTTTACATCCGATAGATTAGGAATGAAATCGGCAGCTTCGGCACGTTCGGCAGCCTGAAACATCTCTTCATCGGTGGCATCGGGTCTTCCATACACAAGATTATCGCGCACAGAGCGATGCAACAGGCTGGTATCTTGTGTTACCAAACCAATTTGAGCGCGTAAGCTTTCTTGAGTGATGTCGTTGATGTTTTGTCCATCAATTTCAATTGTTCCACTTTGTGGCTCATAAAAGCGCAGCAATAGGTTCACAATGGTGGATTTTCCTGCGCCGCTGCGCCCAATCAAGCCAACTTTTTCGCCCGCTTTAATGCTTAAATTAAAACCGTTTAACAAAGGTTTGCCCGTTTCGTAAGAAAAATCAACATGGCTGAAACGAATATTGCCGTGTTCCACTTTCAGCGGTAACGCAGCAGGTTTATCCAAAATCGTTTGCGGTTTGGATAAAGTGACCATTCCATCTGAAACCGTGCCAACATTTTCAAACAGCCGCGCCGACTCCCACATGATAAATTGCGACAAACCATTGAGCCGCAACGCCATGGCGGTGGCGGTGGCAATCGCACCTGCGCCAACGTGTCCGCCATGCCACAGCCACACACCCAGCGTAGCGGTGGATAATGTGAGCGATGAGTTAATGATGAAGCTCCAAGTATGCAACAGCGTGGCAAGCCGCATTTGGGCATACACGGTTACCATAAATTCATCCATAGATTGTTTGGCATAACGCGCTTCGCGAGAGCCATGAGAGAATAGTTTTACCGTGGCGATATTGGAATAAGCATCGGTGATACGCCCTGTCATCAGGCTGCGCGCATCCGCCTGCGCCTGCGCAGTTTTACCTAATTTAGGCATCAGCAACTTCATCATCAGCGAAAACGATACAATCCACATAATAAATGGCAGCAACAACCATCCATCCATCGCGGCTAAAATCAGCCCAGAAGTCAAGAAATACACAAAAATGTAGATCACCATATCGGCAACGGTCATCACCACATCGCGTACAGCAAGCGCTGTTTGCATGACTTTGGCAGATACGCGTCCTGCAAATTCATCCTGATAAAAACTGAGCGATTGATTCAACATAAGGCGGTGAAAATTCCAGCGTAGCCGCATCGGGAACACACCTTGCAAAGTTTGCAGGCGCACATTAGACGCAACAAAGTGCCAAAACACCGCAAACACCATCATCAAAACCATGCCAAGCAAAGCCCAGCCTTTTTCAGCGAATAATGTTGCAGGTGTGTATGTGCCAAGCCAATCCACCAGTTTTCCCATAAATTGGAACAGCAAGGCTTCCATGATACCGATGCCTGCAGTTAAAACTACCAAAATAAGTATCCACAAACGCACACCTTCCAAATTGCTCCATATAAAGCGCAATAAGCCTTTGGATGGGGTAATAGGGGCAGTTTCGGGATATGGTTCAATTCGGGTTTCAAACCATGTGAATATTTTATTTAATAGAGTCTTTTTCATAGCAAATAATGGTTTCAGGCTGCCTTCTATATGATTAGGCAGCCTGAAATTTGAATAAATCGTGTTAATCTAAATCGGTTTGACAAACAAAATGATACGATTGAATTTCAAAGCCTTGTTGAAAATAAACGCGATGAGCAATCGTTCGTTCGCTGCCCACATGGCAATCTACATGAATTTGCGTAATGCCTTGTTCCGTAGCAATTTCTCGCACTTTATCCAACAAGCGCGAAGCATAGCCACAACGGCGACCTTGTGGAATCGTAATCAAATCATCAATATGAATATGCCGTCCGCTAACCAAATCGGTTTTTTCGCGAAAACCGCATACCGCAACGGCATTGGTTTTTCCTTCTTCAAATAACCCAAGCAACCGATAGCCTTGCGCGCGTTGTACATTATTTACTTGTTCTACAAACTGATTGATGTCGTTAAGAGTAGGGCGCAACACGCTCAAAGCAGCAAATACACTTGCCGTTTCCTTAGGCAAAATTTCGCGCACATGGCTGGTTTGTTCTTCTGATTCTTCAATGATTTGTTCTGCTTCTGTTTTTTCTTCTGCAACGAGTTCGTTATTATCTTTCGCAAGTTCTACAACTTGATTTTCAGGCTGCCTATGAAGCGAAGGAAAATCTGAGCCCCGCATAATCTGCAAATCATTATCTGCTGCAAAATCCATCAAAAAACGGAACATGCTGGGGTTAATTTCTTTAAGACTAGGCGAAATCTCCACACAGCGCACTTTATTAAGCAGCGCAGGACGCACCCATTCATGATACGACAGGCGATTATCTTTACTAAACGATGAAAGAATACCGCACAATCGTTCTGCCCAATCACTTGGGCGAAATACTTTTCCATTGCTGGTTGTGCCATGAATAATAACTTCATCGCTGGGTAACATAATCTATTCCGCAAGAAAACATTAAAACATCGCTTATTATACCCGACATATATCAATAAAACCGCAAAAGATAAAACAAAAACCGCTTGGAATACCAAGCGGTTAGAATTTGGTTGCGGGGGCAGGATTTGAACCTACGACCTTCGGGTTATGAGCCCGACGAGCTACCATGCTGCTCCACCCCGCGTCAGGAAGGCTGAACTATACGCTATATTGCTTTATCTGTCAATTTTTAAATTTAGGCAGCCTGAAAACTATTTAACGAATAATGCCGCGCTGCGATGTTGCGACAAATTCATGCAAAATTTGTAATTCCGAATGAACTTTTGCCATTTCTGCAAGTTTAGCTTTAGCTTCATCCAAGCCTAAATCTTGCATATACAAAACTTTATAAGCCTGTTTCACTGCAGAAATTTGTTCCGCAGAAAACCCATTACGCCGCATTCCTTCGCTGTTTAAACCTGCTGGCTCAGCACGATACCCTGCCGCCATAAAATAAGGCGGCACATCTTTATGCACACCCGCAGCAAACGCAGTCATAGCATACGCACCAATGCGGCAAAATTGGAATACCAATGTATAACCACCCAACACCACATAATCGCCAATGGTTACATGCCCTGCCAACGAAGCGTTGTTTGCAAAAATCGTATGATTTCCCACAACACAATCATGTGCCAAATGGCAATACGCCATAATCCAGTTATCATCACCAATGCGCGTTTCGCCGATTCCTGTAACCGTACCCGTATTGAATGTTGTGAATTCTCGGATGGTATTGCCATTACCAATAATGAGTTTAGTAGGCTCATTACAATATTTTTTATCTTGCGGCTGCGCGCCTAAACTAGCAAACTGAAAAATTTTATTGTTTTGCCCGATTGTAGTATGCCCTTCAATCACCGTATGCGCACCAATTTCTGTTCCTGCATCAATCTGTACATTCGCGCCAATAATGGAATAAGCGCCCACTTTCACGCTACTATCCAATTCGGCTTTAGGATCAATAATAGCTGTTTTATGGATTAAAGACATAATACTCTTTCTGTTGTTCAATTTACCTTTTTCAGGCTGCCTAATCTGTTTAAGCAGCCTGAAAACTTACATTAGATTCAGAAAAGCAAGCTAAACGAAGCAATGAATTCAAATCTAAAACAACAAACAATTCCACCATAAGGCTTGTTCTATTGATTGATATTATTTTTCCACTTTGCGTTTAGCACACATAATTTCTGCTTCAACAGCCAACTCGCCATCCACTCTGGCAACAGCTTTAAACTTACCAATACCACGTTTGCTTTGCAACAACTCAATCTCAAAAACTAGCTGATCAGCAGGAATAACTTGGCGTTTAAATCGCGCATTATCTATACCTGCAAAGAAATAAATTTCATCAGGATCACGCCCGCCTTCGGTCAAAACTGCCAATGCACCACATGCTTGTGCCATTGCTTCAATAAGCAACACGCCTGGCATAACAGGAAATTCAGGAAAATGCCCCGTGAATTGTGGTTCATTCATGGTAATATTTTTGATTGCCGTAAGCGATTTTCCGCTTTCAAACGCTGTAATGCGATCAATTAACAAAAATGGAAACCGATGTGGAATCAGCTTTTGAATATCTTTTGCTTCTATTGGTAAAGAAATGTTCACTTTGTTTTTCTTTTATATTTGATTAATAATTAAAACCAACCTATGTTTCATGTGAAACATAGGCACGAAATTAACGGTTTTTCAATGCTTCGGTTAATTGGGGCACAATTTCAAACAAATCACCCACAATTCCAAAATCTGCCACATTAAAAATTTGAGCATCAGGATCTTTGTTGATTGCTACCACAATTTTGCTATCTTGCATCCCTGCAACGTGTTGAATTGCACCAGAAATACCTATCGCAAAATACAATTCAGGCGCAACAATTTTACCCGTTTGCCCCACTTGATAATCGTTTGGCACATATTCTGCATCCACCGCAGCACGCGATGCGCCGATTGCCGCGCCTAACGTATCAGCTAATGGTGTTAAAACAGCATTGAATTGTTCAGCGCTTCCCAATGCACGCCCACCTGACACAATTACTTTTGCTTGTGTTAATTCAGGACGATAGGATTGTGTTAATTCGCGCGATACAAATCGGCTCAACTGCTGCGCTGGAGTAGCGGCTACATTTTCAATTTCTGCCATTTGCTCGCCATATGTTGCCGCATCAAATGCGCTGGCGCGAATTGTTAGCACCAATTTTTCTTCACTACTGAATACTGTGGTAAATACATTTCCAGCATAAGTAGGGCGAACAAAAGTTTTATTATCAATAATCTCTGTTAAATCAGAGATTTGCGAACAATCTAGCATCGCTGCCACACGCGGCATTATATTTTTGCCAAATGCGCTGGCTGTTGCAACAAAATACTGATACGGCGCAGCTAATGAAACAATAAGCGGCGCAATTTCTTCCGCTAATAGATCAGTAAAATGCGCAGCTTCTGCGTGTAATACTTTGCTCACACCATTGATTTTACCGGCTTGCTCTGCCACTTTCAGGCTGCCTGAACCTGCCACCAGCGCATGAACTTCGCCTAATTTTTGTGCCGCATAAATAGCGTGCAATGTAGCTGAATTGACTTGCTTGTCATCATGTTCTACTAATACCAAAACTGTCATTTTATTTTCCTTTAAATTGCTTTGGCAGCCGCCAGTTTTTCAACCAACTCAGCAACATTGGCAACTTTTACGCCAGCTTGTCGCGCTTTGGGTTCAGCATATTGTTTTATTTGCAAACGCGGTTCAATGTTTACAGCTAATTCTTCAACAGTATGTTTTTCAATTGTTTTTTTCTTTGCTTGCATCAACGCGGGTAGTTTAACAAACCGTGGCTCATTTAAACGCAAATCCGTACTAATAACAGCAGGCAGTTTCAAAGCAATGGTTTCCATGCCGCCATCAATATCGCGCGTAACCACCGCTTCATCGGCAGACAATACCACTTTACTGGCAAACGTGCCTTGCGGCGCATTCATCAGGGCTGCCAACATTTGCGCTGTTTGATTGGCATCATCATCAATCGCCTGTTTGCCCAATAAAACAAGGCTAGGCTGTTCTTTATCCACAATTTTTTTTAACAATTTGGCTACAGCTAATGGTTCAAGCAAGGCATCGGTTTCCACATGAATCGCGCGATCTGCGCCCATTGCTAATGCAGTTCTCAGTGTGTCTTCGCATTTTTTTTCGCCCAGCGATACGGCTACCACTTCGCTGATTTTGTCTGCTTCTTTCAAGCGCACCGCTTCTTCTACTGCAATTTCGTCAAACGGATTCATGGACATTTTTACATTGCCAATATCCACGCCCGAACCATCTGCATTCACGCGCACTTTCACATTGAAATCAACCACGCGTTTTACCGCAACCAATGCTTTCATGAGAATTCCTTATCAACTTATTTTCAGGCTGCCTGAAACCAATAAAGAGCGGTATTTTATCGGAAAAGTGCTTTTTTGAATACATTTTAGAATAGTTATCCACAAATTTAGGCAGCCTGAAAACCCTATCATGTTCGTTTTGTAAACTTATCCACATTTTTTCTTTATTTGAAGAATTTTATCCACTTCCATTCACATCCTATTCTTGCTTCTCAGGCTACCTTTTCCAAAACAATAAAAGCAAAATAAATTTTTGAAATTATTTTATTTTTTGACTTATCAACAAGTAAGCAACGCATTCTTAATCTTAATAATCTAATTTATTTTAAATTTTGGATTTAAATACTATTACAAGCAGCGTGGGCTTCTTACATTGTCTAACCTATTTCAATGGAGTAAAGTTACAGTTTTCTCAACTCGCAAGGAATAATCATGAAAGGCGATATTGGTGTAATTGGTTTAGCGGTAATGGGTCAAAATTTGATTTTGAACATGAACGACAAAGGCTTTAAAGTGGTGGCGTTCAACCGAACCATTTCCAAAGTGGACGAATTTTTAAATGGTGCTGCAAAAGGCACCAATATTATTGGCGCGCATTCTTTGCAAGAGCTTGTGGATAAATTGGAGAAACCGCGAAAAATCATGCTGATGGTGCGTGCAGGCAGCGCGGTGGACGAATTCATTGCGCAAATCGTGCCTTATCTGGAACAAGGCGACATTATTATTGATGGTGGCAATGCCAATTATCCCGACACCAACCGCCGCACGGTTGAGCTAGCTGCCAAGGGCATTCGCTTTATTGGCGCAGGCGTTTCAGGCGGGGAAGAAGGGGCGCGACATGGGCCGTCTATCATGCCGGGAGGTAATCCCGAAGCGTGGCAATACGTTCAACCGATTTTGCAAGGCATTGCGGCGAAAACGCCCAATGGCGAGCCTTGCTGCGATTGGGTGGGCGATAACGGCGCGGGACATTTCGTGAAAATGGTGCACAACGGCATCGAATACGGCGACATGCAGCTGATTTGCGAAGCCTATCAGTTTATGAAAGACGGCTTGGGCATGACGTATGACGAAATGCACGAAACGTTTAAATCTTGGAAAAACACCGAGTTAAATTCTTATTTGGTGGACATCACCACCGATATTCTTGCCTACAAAGACGCAGACGGCACGCCGCTGGTAGAAAAAATCTTGGATACCGCAGGGCAAAAAGGCACGGGCAAATGGACTGGCATCAACGCTTTGGACATGGGCATTCCGCTCACGCTGATTACCGAATCTGTGTTTGCGCGTTGCGTTTCAGCATTGAAAGAACAGCGCGTTGCTGCTGCCAGCTTGTTCCCACGCAGCATTACGCCTATTGCAGGCAGCCGCAAAGAATGGCTGGAATCGCTGCGCTTGTCGTTGCTGGCATCTAAAATTATTTCGTATGCACAAGGCTTTATGCTGATGCGCGAAGCCAGCAACACGTTTAACTGGAAACTAAACTACGGCAAAACCGCGCTATTGTGGCGCGAAGGTTGCATCATCCGCAGTATTTTCTTGGGCAATATCCGCGATGCGTTTGAAGCCAACCCTGATTTGGCGTTTTTGGGCGCAGACCCGTATTTCCAAAAAATCTTGATTAACGCGCTGCCCGCATGGCGCAAAACGGTTGCCAAAGCGATTGAAATTGGCGTGCCGATGCCTTGCATGGCGGCGGCGATTACTTTCCTAGATGGTTACACCACCGCGCGCTTGCCTGCTAATTTGCTGCAAGCTCAGCGCGATTATTTCGGCGCGCACACATACGAGCGCACCGATAAACCGCGCGGCGAATTTTTCCACACAAACTGGACAGGAACAGGCGGCAACACCGCTTCTAGCACCTACGAAGTGTAATTATCCACAACCGTTTTCAGGCTGTCTGACGCAAATAGGCAGCCTGAAAAGCATAAGGAGAACAAAATGGGTTGGTTTTCGCGCAAAGAAGAAGCCTTTTTTCTGGCAACGGTAACCCCAAGCGATATTCAGTTAGACGCGTATTTAGGCATTGTGAACGGCGAAGCGATTATTGGCGCAAACATTTTCCGCGATATGTTTGCATCCATCCGCGATGTAGTCGGCGGGCGCGCGGGCGGCTATGAACGCGCATTAGCGGGCGCACGCGAAGCCGCGTTGGAAGAGATGAAAGAAGCAGCCAAAGCGCTGGGCGCAAACGGCATCATCGGCATTGATTTTGACTACGAAGTGTTGGGCGAAACCAATGGCATGATGATGGTAACCGTGAGCGGCACGGCGGTTAAGGTGGCGGTGTAATGATAGATAGGCAGCCTGAAAACGAGCAAAGCTAAAACGGCATTTAAAAGGTTTTTCAGGCTGCCTTTTTTTGTGGATAATTTGTTGATAAGAGAGTATCTGATTGTTTTCAATATAAATAATCAGGGATAACTTTATGGATAAAGGCAGCCTGAAACGGTGGATAACCATTTTCAGGCTGCCTTTTATGCGTCAAAACTATCGCACGCCCAACGTTTCAATGCCTGAAAACGCGCTTGGCATGGCGTTATCATCATCAGAATCATCAGGAAATTCCACCCACTCAAACGCTGTTTCGTCTGCCAAAACCGCCCGCAGCAGCGCATTGTTAATCGCGTGTCCCGATTTATAGCCTTCAAATGCGCCGATAATCGGATGCCCAACGATATACAAATCGCCAATCGCGTCCAAAATTTTGTGGCGCACAAATTCATCAGGATAGCGCAGCCCTTCGGGATTGAGCACATCAGTGTCGTCAATCACAATCGCGTTGGACAAATTGCCGCCCAAGCCCAAATTGTGCGCACGCATCAGCTCCACTTCCTGCATAAAGCCGAATGTTCGCGCCCGCGCAATTTCTTCCACATAAGATTTTCCTGCAAAATCAATCTCAAATGTGGGCGCACTGCGGTTGAAAACGGGGTGGTCAAATTCAATCGTCAAGCGCACTTTAAAACCATCATACGGCGTAAATTTCACCGATTTATTCGGCTCTTGCAGAGAAACTTCTTTGAGTATCCGCAAAAAGCGTTTTTGCGCCTGCTGCTCCACCACGCCCGCATCTTGCAATAAAAAGATAAACGGCAAGCTGCTGCCATCCATAATTGGGATTTCGGGCGCGTTCAGCTCCACCAAAATGTTATCCACACCATACGACGCAAACGCCGACATAATGTGCTCAATCGTGCCAACGCGGATGCCGTTTTCAGTAACAATGGTGGATGAAAGGCGCGTGTCGTTAATCAAATAGGGCGTGAGCGACACAATCTCGCCTTGTTCGCCTGATAAATCGCTGCGGCGAAACTGGATGCCCGTGTTTTCGGCGGCAGGATGCAAGGTGAGCGACACGCGCTCGCCCGAATGCAAGCCTACGCCTGTGGCGGTTACAGATTTGGCTAAGGTGCGTTGTTTCATGTGGTTATCCTAAAATGATTTTCAGGCTGCATCATAAACCATTTTAGGCAGCCTGAAAGTGTG
Organism: uncultured Kingella sp.; assembly: GCA_963520365.1. Classification (GTDB taxonomy): domain Bacteria; phylum Pseudomonadota; class Gammaproteobacteria; order Burkholderiales; family Neisseriaceae; genus Kingella_B. The sequence continues at coordinate 12,835 of CAUQQW010000003.1, read as the reverse complement.
GTTAAGGCAATAAAAAGGCGTGATAAGGCTAATTTATCCACAATAGGGCAAAATTAGTATTATTTTATCCACAATTATCCCAATCACTTGATGATGATCACACACAGATTTTTGTGTTCACTATTTCGCTAGAAAATCATTTGTTTAACTGGGTTATCCACATTGCGAATAACGCTTCATAAAAATCATCTTTTTATTTTTAAATATTTTATTTTTTATTTAATTACAAACCTTTTCGCGCGCCAAACATAAACCAAAACGCTTTTGCTTTTGTTAAGGAAAAATGGTAAAAAGAAGCGTTTTTCAACGCATAAAGGAACGTAAAAATGGCAGTTAAAGTTGCAATTAACGGTTTTGGTCGCATCGGTCGTTTGGCTTTGCGTCAAATCTTGAAAACAGACGGCATTGAAGTGGTTGCCGTAAACGATTTAACGCCTGCGGATATGCTGGTTCACTTGTTCAAATACGACACTACGCAAGGTCGTTTCAACGGCACAATTGAGCAAAAAGAAGACGCATTTATCGTAAACGGAAAAGAAATCAAAGTATTTGCTAAACCGAATCCTGAAGAATTGCCTTGGAAAGATTTGGGTGTGGATGTGGTGCTGGAATGCACGGGCTTTTTCACCAGCAAAGAGAAAGCCGAAGCTCACGTTCACGCAGGCGCACGCAAAGTGGTGATTTCTGCCCCTGGCGGCAATGATGTGAAAACCGTGGTGTTTAATGTGAACCACGATATTTTGGACGGCAGCGAAACGGTGATTTCCGCCGCTTCTTGCACCACTAACTGCCTTGCGCCGATGGCGGCAGTGTTACAAAAACAATTTGGCGTGGTGCAAGGTTTGATGACTACCATCCATGCCTATACGGGCGACCAAAACACGCTGGATGCGCCGCATCGCAAAGGCGACAAACGCCGCGCACGCGCTGCTGCTTGCAATATCGTGCCCAATAGCACAGGCGCAGCCAAAGCCATTGGCTTGGTAATTCCCGAATTGAACGGCAAATTGGACGGCTCGGCGCAACGCGTACCCGTGCCCGCCGGTTCGCTCACCGAATTGGTGTGCATTTTGGAAAAAAATGTAAGCAAGGAAGAAGTGAATGCGGCGATGAAAGCGGCTGCCAACGAATCATACGGCTACACCGAAGACGAAATCGTGTCATCGGATGTGATTGGCATGGAGTTTGGCTCGCTGTTTGATGCCACGCAAACCCGCGTGCAAACGGTGGGCGACAAGCAGTTGGTGAAAACCGTGGCTTGGTATGACAACGAAATGTCTTACACTTGCCAATTGGTGCGCACGCTGAAATATTTTGCGGAAAAAATCTAAGTTATCCACATAAAAAGGCAGCCTGAAAACGCGATTATCCGTTTTCAGGCTGCCTTTATGCCATCCAAGCAGTTAGAAATAAAAATCACAAATAAAACTTCTCAACCACGTTTAAATCGTCATCCAATTTATACACCAACGGCTGCCCTGTTGGGATTTCCAAGCCCATGATGTCGTCATCGGAAATGCCTTCAATGTGTTTAGCTAGCGCGCGCAAGCTGTTGCCGTGCGCCGCCACCAACACGCGCTTGCCGCTGATGATGGCGGGGGCGATTTGGTCTTCCCAAAAGGGCAACACGCGTTGCAGCGTTACTTTCAAATTTTCGCCATCGGGCACCACATCGGCGGGCAAATGGGCGTAGCGGCGGTCGTTGTGGGCGGAAAATTCGTCGCTTTTATCTAGCAAAGGGGGCAGCGTGTCGTAGCTGCGTCGCCAAATATGCACTTGCTCGTCGCCGTATTTTTCGGCGGTTTGCTTTTTGTCCATGCCTTGCAATGCGCCGTAATGACGCTCATTCAGCCGCCATGTTTTGATTTGTGGTACCCAAAGCTGGTCGCTTTCTTCCAGCACGATGTTGCAGGTTTTGATGGCGCGGGTTAAAACCGATGTGAATGCGATGTCAAACTGGTAGCCAGCGGCTTTGAGTTTACGCCCCGCTTCTTGCGCTTCGGCGATGCCTTTTTCGCTGAGTTTCACATCGCGCCAGCCTGTAAACAGGTTTTTGGCGTTCCATTCGCTCAAACCGTGGCGGATAAAAACGAGTTCCATGATTTTCCTTTCGGATGAAGGTTGAAAAGTGTGATTTTAAAGGATTTGCCAGCAAAACTGGCGAGAAATGGCGGATAAGTTGATAAAAGGCAGCCTGAAAACGAGTGAAGCTAAAACAGCATTTAAAAGATTTTCAGGCTGCCTAATGCTTTATTGCTCATGAAAATCCGCGCCTTTAAACACGCGAACAGGGTTGCCACGCTCCACTTGATACAGCTGCGCGTGTGCATGGCTTGCGTGTTGCGCCAGCGCTGCCGAATGCTGCGCTGCCAGCTTTATGGCGAGCAGCTCGCGGGCGCGTTTTTTGTTGGTGTGCTGGCTGCGCTCGCTTTCCACGCGCACCGAAATACCTGTCGCCAAATGCGTGGCGCGAACGGCGCTGTCGGTTTTGTTAACGTGCTGCCCACCTTTGCCGCCTGCGCGGCAGGTTTCAAAATGAATGCTGCCATCATCGAGCAAAATCGGGATTTGCGGCAGCCTGAAAACGCCGATATACCAATTTTTGCGCGGATGCTTGGGGCGGATGGGGCTATTGCAAATCCATTGCAGCGTGCCGAGCCAGCGCTGCGCCAGATGTTCTGCGCCTGCGCCGTTGAGCGTGAACGTGGCAGACAAAATGCCGTGTTTGCTGTCGGTTTTGTCCAAAATTTCTGCTGCTATGCCTGCGCTTTGTGCTTCGCGAAGAATTTTGTGCAACACAAATTGCGCAAAAATTTGGCATTCGGCAGGGGCTTGCCCTGTGGATAGTTGTAGATAAATATTTGTATTCATGTGTTTTCCTGTTTTCAGGCTGCCTGAAAGGGCAATCAATCGGCGCAGCTGCCTGCGGTTTTATAGGTTAGAACAGGCTTCATGCGCGCCACCAATTCAATCAGCCCAAAATCGCTCATCGCGGCGATGATGCTGTCAATTTTCTTATAAGCCTGCGGGGCTTCTTCAAAAATCAAGGCTTTATCTTCGCAGACCACCGCGCTGCCAAATGCAGTTTGGCGCAAGCTATCGGCGGAAAATTTGTGCGACAAGCGGGCTTTGCATTCGCCGCGTTGCCATTTGCGTCCCGCGCCGTGCGCCAAGGAAAACAAGGCATCTGCGCCATTTTCCGCAATCGGGCGAACGAGATAGCTGTAATCGCCGCGCGAACCTGGAATAACCACCAAGCTGCAATCGGATGGGGTTGCGCCTTTGCGGTGCAGCCAGCCTGTTTGTTTATCTATTTGAACGGATTGCAGAAAATTATGATGCACATCCAGCAGGCAAGCGCCGTCTGCGCCCCAACGCGCCAGCATCCGCTCGGCGATTAGGCGGCGATTGGCGCGGGCAAAATCCAGCGCGGCATCGTGTTCGGCAAGATAGGCAGCGGCTTCGGGCGTGTTTTCAGGCAGCCCAGCGTGGCTAAATTTATCCACATGGCGGCGCAAAATTTGTTGCCCCAAGCCGCGCGAACCGCTGTGCACCAACAATTGCAAGCATTGTGGATTAAATGCTGCGGGCAGGTGTTCAGGCGAGTAAACCGTGTCCACCGCTTGCAGCTCGACAAAATGGTTGCCGCCGCCAATCGTGCCCAAGGCAGCCTGAAACGGATGATTGGGCAGCAGCGCGTTGATGCGCGCTTGCCAATCGCTGCCCAGCGGCGCGTCTATGTTGCCCAGTTGTTTGACCAATTTGCTGGTTTTGGCTTTGTGCGCGGTTAAATCGGTTTGCCAAAACGCCATGCCGCAGCCGATGTCGTTGCCAATCAGCGCGGGATAAAAATGCCCAACGCTAAAAAACGCCGCACCAATGGGATAACCGCGCCCTGCGTGCAAATCGGGCATACCTGCCACGCGCTGAATATGCGGCAGTTTGGCGGTGGTTTCCAGTTGTTGAATGGCGTTGCCTTCTATCCAAGTGTTTGAATTTTTGATGATGATTTGATTGCCCATATTAGGGATACTTTCTTTTGCGGTTTGCTAGGCGTGTTTCAGGCTGCCTTTGGCGATGCGCAGGCAGCGGTTGAAATGCTTGCGATTGCGGCATTTCGTTGTGAAAACGGCTAGCAAATAATTGAGAAAGCAGCCCGAAGCGAGGCGATTAGATAACGCGTGTTGCGTTCAGGCTGCCAAGTTGGATTTGGGTTTGAGCGATGTTTTGCATGGTTTTATCCTTTCTTGGCAATGGGTTGAAAATAAAGAGCGGATGATACGCGCGGGCGATGGCGCTTGGCAAATTTTTTGCAGGTTTGGGTTAAAAAGTGTTGGTTTTGCTTGGGTAAACAGTGTTTCAGGCTGCCTTTGGTGATTTAGGCAGCCTGAAAATCATGCGCAAGACACAATACGCACCACGCCATCGCTGATTTGAAATTTAACTTCTTTGCCTGCGAATGTCGTGCCGTAAATGCGCTCGGGGATATCTTGATAGGCGGGGCGCGGGTCTTGGGCAAGGCTTTGCTCAATCAGGGCGCGCTGCGCTGGCGTTAGGCGCTCGGGCTGGCTTTCAGGCTGCCATACCACGCTTAACCGCTCAGGCACGCCGTTCACAAAGCCTGCGCGCGCTTCGGGATGCGCTTCGGCAAAGGGGATATAGGGTTTGATGTCTATAACGGGCGTGCCATCCAGCAAATCGCCGCCTTCGCAATGGATGCGAACGAGTTTGCCTGCGGTGTCAATCTGGCGCAAGCGCAACAAAGATAGGCCGATGTGGTTGGGGCGATGCGGGCTGCGGGTGGCAAATACGCCCATTTTTTGTTTACCGCCCAGTCGTGGCGGGCGAACCATTTGCGCCCAGCCTTCGCCTATCGCGTCGTGAAACAGAAATTGCAGCCAGATGTAATCAAAGCCGTCTAATCCGCGCACGCTGTCGGCGCTGAATTGCGGGGCGAGTGTGATGATAATTTGCGCGGCGGGAACGAGCTGGGGCTGGCGCGGAATGCCGAATTTTTGCGTGTAGGGCGATTGAACGGTGCCGATGGGTTGGATGATGTGCGACATGGTTGTGGATAAATATAGGTTGGTGGATGGGCTAAACAGCGTTTTCAGGCTGCCTATTCTAGGTTTTGGGGCTTTAAAAATAAAGCGCGATTCGTGCCGTATATTTTCAACTTTTGCGATAAATGGATTCAACTTGATGCTGATTTTTTTAAAGATTCAGCGCATCTATAATTCGCCGCATAGTGTTTCAGGCAGCCTGAAACGCCGTTTAACCCCAACAAGGAGTTTTCATGAAAAACGTACTCATCATTTCAGGGCATCCCGATTTAAACCAATCCGTTGCCAACAAAATCATCTTAGACGAAGTCGCCGTCGCGCTGCCCGAAGCCAATATCAGAAAACTAGACAGCCTATATCCCAATTGGCAATTTGACATTGCCGCCGAGCAAGACGCTTTGCGCCATGCGGATGTGATTGTGTGGCAGTTTCCGTTTTCTTGGTATTCCATGCCCGCTTTGCTGAAAAAATGGCTGGACGAAGTGTTTGTGCACGGCTTTTCGCATGGCTCAAAAGGCGTGCTGGGCGGCAAAAAATTGATTGTTTCGTTTACCACGGGCGCGCCTAAAGAAGCCTATGCGCCCGATGCCATGATGAAGCATCATGTGGAAGATTATTGCAGCCAGTTTGAAAGCACCGCCATTTTATGCGGCTTGGATTTGCAGCCGATTGTGTACACCAACGGCATCAGCTATTCGGCGCGCCAAAGCGAAGAACAAATCGCCGCGCAAAAAGCCTTGGCAAGCGATCACGCCAAACGCTTGATTGCCGCCATTGATGCAGCCTGAAAACAGCTTTTGCCCACTTTAACATCAAACCAAAGGATTAATATGTATCTCATCAACGTTTTCATTCAACACAACCTCAACGAAAGTGCCGCGCAAGCGGAAGAAAAGCTCAATATTCATCGCGCGTGGTTCGCCAAATATTTTGAGCAGAGCAAATTTTTGCTGCTGGGCCCTTATCTAGACCAAGCACACGCAGGCATTATCATCGCGCAAGCCGCCAGCCGCGCCGAATTAGACGCTATTTTGGCGGAAGATGTGTATTGGCAAAGCGGCGCAAGCTATGAAGTGCGCGAGTTTAAAGCGGCGATGGCAAGCGATAAGCTAGCCGAGTTTCAAGGAAAATAAACGCACAATCGGGCAGTTTTGCCTGATTTTTGTTTTCAGGTTGCCTTTGGGCGCATTAGATAAACGCTGGGCGAAACGGTAAAATAGGCAGCCTGAAAACGAGCGAAGCGAGTTTCAGCGAAGCTAAAACGGCAATTAAAAGGTTTTCAGGCTGCTTTTAGCAATGAATAACGATATTTAAAGGAACAAAATCATGCGTTTACTACACACCATGCTGCGCGTGGGCGATTTAGGCAAATCGCTGGCGTTTTACACCGAAGTGCTAAACATGAAACTGCTGCGCCGCAAGGATTACCCAGATGGGCGCTTCACGCTGGCTTTTGTGGGCTATGGCGACGAGCGCGACACCACGGTTCTGGAATTAACCCACAATTGGGACACGCCATCCTACGATTTGGGCGCGGGCTACGGGCATATTGCGATTGAAGTGGACAACGCTGCTGCCGCTTGCGATGCGGTTCGCGCCAAAGGTGGCAAAGTCATCCGCGAAGCCGCGCCGATGAAACACGGCAGCACGGTGATTGCGTTTGTGGAAGATCCCGATGGCTACAAAATTGAATTTATTGAGAAAGGCACAGGCGTGGATACTTATCAAGGCGCGTGATATGTTGGCATGAACGCCGCGCTGAGCCTGCAAAGGCAGCCTGAAAACGAGCGAAGCTAAAACGAGTAAAGCGAGTTTCAGGCTGCCTTGTCGTGCTAATTTGCTAAAATACGCCCTTTTTTCAACGCAGCCTTATCATGCAAATTATTTCCAATCACGAACTTCACATGTCCACCCTAATCACGCCCACGATGGCAAATTTCAGCGGCAATCTGCACGGCGGCGAGCTGCTCAAAATGCTGGATCAAGTTGCCTATGCTTGCGCCAGCCGCTATTCGGGCAATATGTGCGTAACGCTATCGGTGGATAACGTGTTGTTTAAAGAAGCGATTCATGTGGGCGAGCTGGTGCATTATTACGCCAGCGTAAACATGGTGGGGCGCACATCCATGGAAATCGGCATTCGCGTGGAAGCCGAAAACATCCAAGAGCGCACCATCCGCCACACCAATTCTTGCTATTTCACTATGGTGGCGATGAAAGATGGCAAGCCCGTTGCCGTGCCACCGCTGGAACTGCAAACCGAGCAGCAAATCCAACGCCATGCCGCTGCGCAGCAACGCAAGAAAATGCGCCTGCAAGCCAATCATAAATAGGCAGTCTGAAAACAAGCGAAGCGAGTTTCTGCGAAGCTAAAACGAGCGAAGCTAAAACAATATTTAAAAGATTTTCAGGCTGCCTTTATCCATTCATTCCCAGCCTTTTTCAGGCTGCTGTTTATTGTTATCCCAAATGTTATCCACAAAACCATCCACAACAACAGCACCCACCATCGCCGCCATTGCCACCGCAGCAGGACGCGGTGGCGTGGGCGTGATTCGTATCTCAGGCAGCCAATTATTGCCCTTCGCCCAAGCCATCACAGGCGGCAAAACGCCCAAGCCGCGCACCGCGCTCTACACCGATTTTTTAGACGAACAGGGCAACGCCATCGACAACGGCATCCTGCTCTATTTCGCCGCCCCCGCCAGCTTCACGGGCGAAGACGTAATCGAACTGCAAGGGCACGGCGGGCAAATTGTGCTGCAAATGCTGCTCAACCGCTGCCTGCAGCTGGGCGCGCGTATCGCGGAAGCAGGCGAGTTCACCAAACGCGCCTTTTTAAACAACAAACTAGACCTTGCCCAAGCCGAAAGCGTTGCCGATTTAATCGACGCATCCAGTCAAGCCGCCGCCCGCATGGCGGTGCGCTCACTCAAAGGCGCGTTTTCCAAGCAAATTCACAATCTGGTGGACGATTTAATCACGCTGCGGATGCTGGTTGAAGCCACGCTGGACTTCCCCGAGGAAGAAATAGATTTTCTTGAAGCCGCCGATGCCCAAGGCAAACTTGCCGCGCTGCAAAACGAACTATCCACAATTTTATCCACAGCCAGCCAAGGCGCGATTTTGCGCGAAGGCATGAATGTGGTGCTGGTGGGCGCGCCCAATGTGGGCAAGTCTAGCCTGCTCAACGTGCTGGCGGGCGACGACATCGCCATCGTTACCCACATTGCAGGCACTACGCGCGACACCGTGCGCGAACACATCACGCTAGATGGCGTGCCCATTCACATCACCGACACCGCAGGCTTGCGCGAGACAGACGATTTAGTAGAAAAAATCGGCATTGAACGCAGCGAAAAGGCCGCGCAAAACGCCGATGTCGCCCTGATTTTGATAGACCCCGCCGAAGGCATCAACGCCGCCACCCAAGCGATATTGGACAAGCTGCCCCGCAGCCTCACCCGCATTGTTATCCACAACAAAGCCGACTTGCGCGGCGAAGTGCCCAGCCGTGTTAAGCAGCATTTAGGCAGCCTGAAAACCGAAAACGGCGGCGAAACCACGCTCATCAATCTATCCGCCAAAACAGGCGCAGGGCTGGATTTACTCAAACAAGCCCTGCTGGATGCGGTGGGCTGGCAAGGCGAAAGCGAAGGCTTGTTCCTTGCCCGCAGTCGCCACATCCACGCGCTCCAAACCGCGCAAAACGAGCTGGAAAACGCCGCCCTATGCGGCAATCACCAGCTGGAATTGCTTGCCGAACATCTGCGTCTGGCACAAAACGCGTGCAGCGAAATCACAGGCGAATTTACCGCCGATGATTTGCTGGGCGTGATATTCAGCCGCTTTTGCATCGGCAAATAGGCTGTATATGTTTTCAGGCTGCCTTAAAGCGCAGGCAGCCTGAAATCAATATGGAGCGACTACGGCTCGTCGCCCAGTAGCACAACGGTGCAGTTAATGGCGGCAAAATGTTGGCAAGTTGCCAAAATATCATTTCAGGCTGCCTTTCATTATTCTTTTTAATCCCTCGAGACCCATCATGGCAAAAAAATCCCCACCCAAAACATTTGAAGACGCCATCGCGCGCTTAGAAACCATCACACAATCCATGCAAAACAACGCCCAACCGCTGGAAGAAGCGCTGGAAAACTACGCCGAAGGCATGGAGCTGGTGCGCTATTGCCAGCAAAAATTAGCCGCAGTAGAACAAAAAATCCAAGTATTGAACAACGGCGATTTAACTGACTGGGAGCTGCAAGGTGAATGATTTTGTGAACTGGCAACAAAACGCGCAGGCGCACACCGAAGCCGTGTTGCAACGGCTGCTGCCTGAAAGCACGTTTGCGCCGCAAACTTTGCACCAAGCGATGCGCTATGCGGCGCTGGATGGCGGCAAACGGCTGCGCCCGATGTTGGTGTTGGCGGCGGCAGAGCTGGGCGATTGCGTTCAGGCTGCCTGCGAAGCGGCGCTGGCAGCGGTGGAGTGCATCCATGTTTATTCGTTGGTGCACGACGATATGCCCGAAATGGACAACGACACCCTGCGCCGTGGCAAGCCAACCTGCCATGTAGCCTTTGGCGCGGCAACCGCGCTGCTGGTGGGCGATGCCTTGCAAACGCTGGCATTTGATGCCTTGTCGCGCGAAACAATATTGCCCGCCGCGCGGCAGCTGCGGATGCTGAATGCGCTGGCGCAGGCTTCGGGCAGCATGGGCATGGCAGGCGGGCAGGCGATTGATTTGGCAAACGTGGGGCGCGATTTGCCGCAAGATCAGTTGGAACAAATGCACAGCCTGAAAACAGGCGCGCTGATTCGCGCGGCGGTGCAATTGGGCGGATTAAGCTGCCCCGATGTGGACGATGAAGCGCTGGCTGCGTTGGATGTTTACGCCGCTAAACTGGGCTTGGCGTTTCAAGTGATTGATGATGTGTTGGACTGCGAAGCCGATACCGCCACGCTGGGCAAAACCGCAGGCAAAGATGCCGATGCCGACAAGCCGACCTATGTGAAATTGCTGGGCTTGGATGCAGCGCGCGAATATGCGGCGCAATTGATAAACGAAGCAGTGGCAGCGCTGGCACCGTTTGGCGAGCGGGCAACGCGTTTGCGCGAGCTGGCAGAGTTCACCATTGGGCGCACATTCTGATTGCTATACCCCAAACACAATAAAGGCAGCCTGAAAACAGATAATTTCGTTTTCAGGCTGCCTTATCGTTTGGGTTTTATGTTGATTGGTTTGATGATTGCTCTGCTTGTTCCGCTAATTTCATGCGTTTATTACGCCGCCGAATCAGCACCACCCACAGCGAAAACACAGTGGGCAACACCGTCCAAAACAGCAAATAAATCAGCACGCGTGCAATGCCTTGCGGATATTGGGCAACGGAAAACATCAGCGTTACAAAAATATAGCCGATTAAAACGATGTGCCACATGATTACCGCCCATGCGTAAGCCGCAAAACCGCGCCGTTTTGCTTGTTGATGACAATAAAAAATGTGCCACCTCGTTTGTTAGGTTTCAGGCTGCCTGAAACTTCCCATGCGCTTTGCGTTTCGTGCACTTGATAAGGCTTTTGCTGGATGGCGTGGTCTTTGCCGTACACGTTAGTGATATGGGCTTCGGCGATCGCTTCGGCATGGGCGCGAGTTTGGACTAGGATGTAGCCGTCTTGGTTCAGGATATTGTGTTCGGGGACGGCATGGGCTGGCGTAGTCATAAATAAGGCTGTTAGGACGGGAAAGATTAGGGATTTGGGCGGCATAATGTTCCTTTGCATAACGCTTCTGCTTTTGAGCAAGCTCGTAAACTCACTTTCAGGCTGCCTATTGTTCACACGATAGGCAGCCTGAAAAACTATTCACCGTTACGCTCGGCTAACCGCGCTTCCAGCGCTTTGATGCGTTTGTGCATTTCGTTCAGGTGGTTCAGATGCACGGCGTTGCGCGTCCATTCGCGGAAGGTTTGCATGGGGTAGATGCTGGCGTAGTGCGTGCCGCTTTCTTTGATGCTGTGGGTAACGGATGTGCCGCCGCCGATGGTAGTTTTGTCGGCGATTTCAATATGCCCTACCGTGCCCACGCCGCCGCCGAGGATGCAGTAGTCGCCGATTTTTACGCTACCTGAAATGCCGGTGCACGAGGCAATGACGGTGTGCGCGCCGATTTGGCAGTTGTGCGCGATTTGAATCAGGTTATCAATTTTGGTGCCGCGCCCAACGGTGGTATCGCTCATCGCGCCGCGGTCTATGGTGGTGTTCGCGCCGATTTCCACATCATCGCCCAGCGTAACCGCGCCTGTTTGCGGAATTTTGAGCCAGCTATCGCCTGCAAACGCCAGCCCAAAGCCATCCGCGCCGATGATGCTGCCTGAATGGATTTCCACACGGTTGCCCAGCGTGCAGCCATGGTAAACGGTTACATTGGGATGCAACACCACGTTGTCGCCCAGCGTGCAATGATGATCCACCACGCTGTTGGGCAAAATGCGGCATTGCTCGCCCAACACCGTGTGCGCGCCGATGTACACATTAGCGCCGATTTCGCAGCTGGCAGGCACGCTGGCGCTGGGCTCAATCACCGCGCTGGGATGAACGCCTGCTTGGGCAACGGGCGCGGGGTGGAACAGCCTAGCCACTTGGGCGAAGTAAAGATAAGGGTCGGCGGCGATGATGAGATTGCGGTTGGGAAACAGCTCGGCAGCTTTGGGCGAAACGATGATAGCGCCCGCTTGGCTGTGTTCCACTTCGCTTTTATATTTGGGATTGGCAAGAAAGGTGATTTCATGCGTTTGGGCGCGAGCAGCGGGGGCAATGGCGGAAACGGCGATGTCGTCGCCCGTGTGCGTGCCGCCAAGCTGGGTGGTGAGTTGGGATAGGGTGAATTGGGTCATAGCAGAACTCCTTGGATGATTGGGCGTTGCCAAATGGTGTTTTCAGGCTGCCGTAAGGATAACAAAAGATGGCGCATGATATAGTTGATTAAAATCTCAATGATACGGCGTTGCCAATGCCCTTATGTACTATGTTGTACACTGCGGGCGTTGGCGCCTTGTCTCATTTTTATTTTAATCAACTATAACGCAAAAGGCAGCCTGAAAACCCGTATGCTCGTTTTCAGGCTGCCTTTGGGGCGTTGTTATTTGATTTCGTCTAATAGCTTAATCACGCGGTCGGTGATGTCGTATTCCCGCGTAACGAACACCGCTTCCTGCACAATCAAATCGTATTTTTCTTTTTCGGCAAGGTTGCGGATAACCGTGTTGGCATTGTTTTGCAGCGCGGCGAATTCTTCGTTACGCCGCAGGTTGTATTCTTCGGCAAGGCGCGCGGCGGAAACGCGGTACTGCTTGCCTGTTTCCAGCAATTTGGCTTCGGCTTGTTTACGCGCTTTGCTGTTCAGATTGCCGCGCGTGAGCTGTTGTTTTAGCTGAATGCCTTGCTGTTGCAGCGCGTTTAGCTTTTGCTGTTGCGCGCCAAATTCTTTTTGCAGCGTGGCTTCAATGCGTTGCGCCGCTTGGGTTTCGGTATAAACGCGCTCGGGGTTCACATAGCCGAATTTTTGAACACGCTCGGCATGGGCGGGCAAAGCAATAAGGCAGCCTGAAAGTAGCGTAGCGGAAAGGATTCGGATGTTTTGGAGTTTCATGTGGATTGTCCTATTTTTGTTTGCTTGTGATACGCAGTTGCATGATGTGTTGCGTAGTGATTAGTTTAGGGGCTGTCCTAGATAACTAGGATAAATTACTTCTTACCAATTGTTTTAAA
>CAUQQW010000002.1:0-65545 GCA_963520365.1 uncultured Kingella sp. | reverse complement strand
GCCTTTGCTGGAAGGGATAGCCGAAGGTACGACCGTCTATGCCGACAAAGGCTATGACAGTGAGGAAAACCGGCAACATCTGAAAGAACATCAGTTGTTAGACGGCATTATGCGCAAAGCCCACCGCAACCGTCCGCTGACGGAAGCGCAAACCAAACGTAACCGATATTTGTCGAAGACCCGTTATGTGGTCGAACAAAGCTTTGGTACGCTGCACCGTAAATTCCGCTACGCCCGGGCGGCCTATTTTGGTCTGTGTAAAGTGAGTGCGCAAAGCCATCTGAAGGCGATGTGTTTAAACCTGTTGAAAGCAGCCAACAGGCTAAGTGTGTCTGTTGCAGCCTAAAAGGCGGCCCGGATGCCTGATTATGGGGCGTCCGGGGAGGATTAAGGGGGTATTTGGGTAGAATTAGGAATGATTGGGGGCGAAAACAGCCGAAAACCTGTGTTTGGGTTTCTGCTGTTGGAGGAAAGGCTTTTTTGCAAAGGTCTCAGCCTGAAAAGACGAAATGTGTTTTTCAGGCTGCCTCCACGTACCCAATAGCAAAAAAACCGCACCCCACAATCTGCAAGATACGATTTTTTATCTTCAGCAATCTCTAAGCAAATACACGTTTAGCCAGCGGGCTGTTGGGTTCAATGCCGACGCGCCGCATTTCGGCTTGGCGTGCGCCTACATAAGCGCGGACTTCTTTGAGCCAATCGGTAGAAAGCTGACGGATTTGGTCGTCCACAAGATCTAAGCCGAGTTCGCTGGATAGTTTAACGGCTATATTCATGAATTCATTGAAACTCTCTTCTGCGCTGGGAATGCGTGTGATGTCAAACAGCATGCTAAACCCTTTATAAGGTTGGGTGCTAAGCAGGGCTTCGGTGAACACGCTGCCGTCTAGGGCGGCGATGGTGTATTTGGGGTCGCCATCGCTGCCGAGAAAGGCAAATGTGCCGTCGTGCATCAGCATAAAGCCTGCTTTTTCTACGGTGTGGCGCAGTTCGTTGCCTGATACGTTGGAGCGGGCAACAAGGTGGATGGCGATGGTTTGGTCCACGCGGGCACAGAGTTCGTCTAGCGGGCGAGCGGCTTCTAGGAAGTCGCCTGTGTGTGTGGTGCTGGCGATGCCGTTCATTTTTTCGGCGAATTGACGGGCTTGTTGGGCGAAGTGTTCTAGCTCTTCTTCGCTGGCTAAACCGCTGCGGCTGATGGCTTGCAGACCAATCACAAATGCTTGGTAGGCAACGCCGGGGATGGGTTCGGCGATTTGGAAGCGCCCGTCTAGGGTGCAGCCGACGATTTGGAAGCGCTGGCTGCCTGATAATCGGGGGATAACGCTGAGTTCTTTAGGCTCGTATAACGCGATGTAGCTCATGTAGTCAAAGCGTTTGTCAAACCATTGCAGGTCGCTGTTTTCTAGGCTGTTTAGCGAGACCAGTGGCTTGCGGGCTTCGTTGCTGGGGGCGGCTACGTTGGTTACGGTGTTGATGATGTGGGCGAGCGGGGTTTCGCGCTTGGGTTGTTCGGCGCGGTCAAATTGTAGCTCGGATTGATTGGGGTTGATTTTGGGTTTGGCTGGGGCCGGCGCAGTGGGCGTTAGATTGACGGAAATTTCTTTATCGGCGGCTGGCTCAGTTTTTTCTCCGATGGTGATGCTGATTTCGCTGGTATCAGGTTGTGTGATGGTTTTTTCTGTTGGTTTGCTTTGTGGCAATTCGGTTTTGGAGTTTTGGCTACGCCGAAACGCGCTGTGCTCGTTTTCAGGCTGCCTTTGGGGGGTGGATTCGCTGTGATTGGCTTCGGCAATGGGTGTGGTTTGCGATTCGGATTTGGCTGGGCTGCGGCGCAGGCGTTTGCCTGTTTCGCTGAATGTTTGCCCGTCGCGGGTGGATTTGTGGCTGGCGTTGAGCAGGGCATCGCTGTCGGCGTGTCCGAATTGGCTGCGGATTTTTTGGCGATATTGGTTTTCTTGGTGCATGTTGTAAGCAACAACGGCAATCAGGACAACGAGCAATACGATAACGAGCAGGAGAATATTCATGTTGTTATTGTTCCGTGGTGAATATTGGTGGAAATAGAGCGATGCGCCTAATGCGCGAAAGGGTGGAATTATAGCGGATTTGCTTGATTGGGGCAGCCTGAAACGGTGTTATGGGATGGCGCGGTATTGTGCAAAGGCAGCCTGAAAACGGATGGTGGTTTTCAGGCTGCCTTTGGCTTGCCAATTAGGCGGCTTTGGCTACGGTTACCATTGCGGGGCGCAATACGCGCTCGTGTAGGGTGTAGCCTTTTTTGAGTGTGCCGACGATGGTGCCCGCTTCTTGCTCGGGCGCATCCACTTCTTGCATGGCTTGGTGTTGATGGGGGTCTAGTTTACTGCCTTTTTCGGCGGCGATTTCTTTGATTTGGGTAGTATCAAAGGCTTTGTTGAGCTCGTTGAGCGTCATGCTAACGCCCATTTTCATTGCTTCAAAATTGCCGCTTTGGTCTTGCAGCGCCATTTCTAAGTAGTCTTTAACGATGAGCATTTCGGCGGCGAATTTTTGCGCAGCAAATTTATGGGCAGCCTGAATTTCGTCTTGATGACGGCGGCGCAAGTTTTGCTCATTTGCCAAGCCGCGCAGTTGCTCATCTTTAAGCTGCCCTTCTAGCTCGGCGATGCGCTCTTGCAGGGATTCTAATGTGGGCTGCTCGGCCGGCTCGGTTTGGGGTTGGGCTTGTGTGTCTAGTTCGGTGTTTTGAGTGGTTTCGGTCATTTTTTTGCCTTTTTTGAATGGGTTGTATTTCATGTTGGTGCCTTTAATTAGGGGCGGTGGGCGGAGTTTTCAAGTTTTCAGGCTGCTTGATGGATGCTGTGCGGCGTGAGGCAGCCTGAAAATGGGGATCGCCAATCGGAAAACTGGCTTACTGCATTGGCATGGGATTAGTCGGTGGGCAGGGTGAGCTGTTTGAGCTTGGTGATAACGTTGGTGGGCATGGTGCTGGTTTTATCTACGGCGATGTAGATAAACATATGCGGGCGCATGGGGATGGGGTAGAAAATGTGGTGCTGGCTGTGCAGCGTTACCCAGAAATATTCCATCGGCTCTTTGGTTTGCAGGGCGCGTGAGATGCGGGTTTTGAAGTTGTAGATGGCGACGATGCCGTGGGTTAGGCTGTCAAAATCGGTGTGCGTGCCTTCGTGTTTCATCAATTTGCCTGCGGCGCCATCCACCAGCGCGGAGTCGGTTACGCCTTCGATGTCCATGAAAATGCGGTGCATCAGGGTGTTGAGATTACGCATGAGTTGTTCCTCTTCTGATTCAATATAAGTAAAGATGATGGGGTTTTTAGGCTGCATATTACGCCTTTGAGTTTAAGGTAGGGTTTATCAAATTTTTGCTGCGTTTTCAGGCTGCCTAATCATAGCAATTTGTTGATTTTTCGTCCACTTTTCCGATGTGGATTTCGCCTGCTACAGGGTTGGCATTAAGCCGTTCGTAGCTTTTTGCCACATCTTCGGGCGATACGTTGTGCACATTGGGATAGAAGTGGTGCAGGCGGTAGGTTTCGGTGATAAAGCCGTGGTCGCGGGCGGCGGCGAGCATGGTTTCGCAGGTTTTGCGTTTTTGGTTGGGATTGGCGTTGATGATGAGCACATCCGCTTGCGGATGGGCTTTGCCGTAGGCAAATGCGGCTTGCTGGCGGGCTTGGTTTTGGTGATGGGCGGCGGCAAATTGTTCAAAATCAAAATGGTAATTGCCTTGCGCATCGGTGAGCGCTTGGTCGTTGTCTATATAGACAATATGGGCTTGGGGGTGGTTTTGCTGGAATTGGGCGATGAGCTGGGCGGCGTAGGTGGTTTTGCCTGCACCTTCGTGCCCGCGTAGGAGAATGAATTTTTGCATGGGTGGATGATGGATTGGGCAGCCTGAAAGGTGTGTTTTTTCAGGCTGCTTTGATGCCGTTTGAAGGGCAGCCTGAAAGCGGTCAATCAAAATAGCGGTAGGGATAGCGGTCAAACAAGTTCGGCGCGATGCGGTTGAGCGTGTTGGCGAAATCCTGCCTGCGCGCGGAGACGGCGAAATGGTGTTCGTTGGCATCGATGGCTTGCCATGTTTGGTTGAGATAGCAGGACAGTTCCAAAAACTGTTCAAAGGTGATGCCGAAATTAGCGACGGCAGCGGACGTGATTTCGCCTAAATCGTGGTCGTACCAGCAGATGTTGCCGTCGCGGTGCAACAGCCAGAAATCGCCCTGCCCCGAGCTGCCGATTTGCCAATACTGTCCGCGCAGTTCGGGATATTCCTGCCATAAATAGCGGTTGGTGCGCACGGCTTCGGCGGTGTTAAACAGGGATGCGTCGCCGTAGGTTTCGCAGGCTAAATCCAAGGCGGCAAGGGCGTTTGTATAGCTTGGACTGTTGAAAGCGGCAAGTTCGGGCGGCGTGGCGTCAGGAGTGGATTTTTTGGGAAACAGGGTTTCGGGGTGCATAGGGGTTCCTTTGCGGCGGAGTGGCAGAACGGCTTTTCAGGCTGCCTTGATGCCTTCTGAAAGGGCGTGACGCGCGGATTAGCGGTAGCCATACACTTTCAGGCTGCCTGCAAGCCACTCGGTTTCATACTGCCCGCTTTTTGCCAGCGCGGCGGCAAGGGTTTGGCGGCAGACGGTTTGGGGCAGCGGTATGATGATGTATTCAATTTCCACCAGCGCGATAGGTGGCGCGGTGCAATCGCTGGTGTAGCCGCGATGTTGGTCGGAGTAGATTTCTAGTTCTATGTCGTATAGCTGGTCGCTGTCTAGGGGTTTGGCTTGAGCGTATTGCAAGCCTGTGGCGTGCCAAAGTGTGTTAAATAGTCGCGCCCATTTGCTGTTGTTCATTAGCGAAACTTTGCGGGCGCGAAGGGCGGCGATGCGTTTTTGCTGGCGGGTGTTGAGGGATTGGGTGTTTTGGGTCATGGAGGTTTCTTGTGGTTTAAAGAGTTTAAAGGCAGCCTGAAAATGGGGGATAACGCGGTTTCAGGCTGCCTATTCGTCTTCCCATTCAATATCGCTGATTTGTGGATGCGCGCGCAACACGGCATCCAGTGCAGCAGCAAGTTTGTCCACAGCAGGGCGTGTATCTATAGCGCGAAACAGACGTTTGATGGGACGGAGGGTGGGGCGGTTGGGCGTGATAAAGCAGCAGAATGCGCCCTCTTCGCCGTCCATATTGCCGCAGCCCAGATGCAGTGGGAAGTCGGCGTTTGCCAATTCAATTTCCCAGCCCCAGTCTTCATCGTAATAATCGTTTACGACTAAGCCATGCTTGGGCAATTCGGCGACAAGCCATTGGGCGAGTTTTTTGCCGTAGCGCGTGGGGGCGTTGATGGTGTCGTTGGCTACGGCTGGGAAGGCTTTGGAGCGGAAGGTTACGCTGGTTCTCATAATGATGTCTTTCGGGTTCCAAGGTTTTCAGGCTGCCTCTGGCGATAAGGCAGCCTGAAAACGGTTTTTACGGCTCGGGTTGGATTTCTGCTAATTCCGATTGAAACGCGCTCACCGTGCGCACGCCGATGTCTTCCACGCCGTCCAGCCGCATTCTCATGTGTTCCACTACGGTGAAATCTTTGCGCAAAAAGGCGAGATACAACATGCGCGCGGCAAAGAGTTGGGCGCGGGCATAGGGTGCGGTTTTGGGGATGGCGATGGCGGCAAAGGCGCGGGTTTGGCGCTGTTCGGGCGGTGTGTTGGGCATATCTTGCGGCAGGGTGGCGAAGATGCCGATGGTTTGAAACGCGCCGACGGTGCTTTCCACCATCACGGCGGTGCCGATGCAGGTGTGGCGCAGTTTGAGCGTTCCGCCTGATAGTTTTTGAATCACGGCGCTTGACCAGTCGCCGTGTTCCAGCACGCGGCTTTGGTAGTCCATATAAAAGCCTTGCGGGCGGTTGTCGCCATCGGGCAGCCTGAAAAACTGTGGCTCGCCGACGATTTGCCGTTGGTGCACGGTTTGCATGTGGGAAATATCAAAGCCGTTGCAAATCATGGCGCGCCAGTCGGCGGAGATTAGGCGGCTGGTGTGCGCCCAGATGTGGGCGGATTCGTCCACCATGTTAAACGGGGGGATGCTGGGGGCTTCTGGCGTGGGCGGATAGAGCCACACCAGCCCGAAGCGTTCTATCACGTGCCATGCGCGGGTGGCGATGCAGCAGCCTTGTTGCACGGCTTGGGTTACGGGCGGGGCGGCGGCGTTTTGGTTTTGCGGGATGATGTGGCAGCCGTGCAGCCCGCAGGCGATGGCATCTTGCACGACTTTGCCGCCTTTTAGGTGCGCGCCCATGTGCGGGCAGAAGGCGTCGGCGGCTTTCAGGCTGCCTGTTTCGCTGCGGTAAACAACATAATGCAAGCCGCCCAGTTGCCCTGATAGGATTTGTTTGGGTTTGAGCTGGTGGGCGATGGCGACGGCGTACCAGGTTTGGGGGTAGTGTTTCCAGTTGGGGGTCATGGTGGGTGTGGGTGGTTTGGGGTTGTGAAAAGGGGAAAAATAGTTTTCAGGCTGCCTTTTCGGGGGTGGGCAATTTATTGCTGACTTTATTTTTGTGGACTAACAGGCAGCCTGAAACAGAGTGGAGCGGCGATGGCTCGTCGCCAACAGCTTCAAACAGAGCATGGTTGGTTTACCAAAATGTCGGCGAGCCGCCGACGCTCCATTGGGGTGGTTTTAGCTTCGCAGAAGCTCGCGTTGCTCGCTTTCAGGCTGCCTAAGCGCGCCCTATTCCTGCCCATGCAGCGGCAAATAAACATCCAATATCGCTTGCCCATATTTGGCGATTTTGGCATCGCCCAAGCCGTAGATGTTGGGCAAATCGGCAAGACTTTGCGGCTGCTGTTGCACGATTTCTTGCAGCGTTTTGTCGCCGCAAATCACATAGGCGGGCACGTTTTCGCTCTTGGCTTGATCCAGCCGCCATTGGCGCAGGGCTTGCCAGATGCGCTCTTCGCGCTCGGTGCGCAGCCATTGGCTTTTCAGGCTGCCTGATTGGGTGGCGGCTTTTTTGCGTTGCAGCGGGCGCAGCATCACGCTTTGCTCGCCTTTTAGTATGGGGCGGGCGGCGGGGGTGAGCATCAGGGCTTGGTGGTGGTTTACATCGGCGGTGATGATGTTTTGCCCGATGCATTGGCGGATGATGTTGCGCCAGTTTTTGTCGGTTAAGCCTGCGCCGATGCCGAAGGTGCTTAATTGCTCGTGTCCGTTGCGGGTAATCCAATCGTCTGCCTTGCCGCGCAACACGTTAATCACATAGCCTGCGGCGTATTGCTGCCCCACGCGGTAAATGCAGCTCAACAGCTTTTGCACCAGCTCCGTGGCATCAAAGCGGATGGGCGGATGCTGGCAGTTGTCGCAATTGCCGCAGGGCTGGCTTTCTTCGCCAAAATGGCGCAACAGCAACACGCGGCGGCAATCGGCGGTTTCGCAGATGTCAAACATGGCGTGGAGCTTTTGCAGCTCAATCTGCTTTTGCTGCTCGCTGACGGTGCTTTCTTGGATGCGCTCGCGCAGCAGCATCAGATTGTTCATACCGTAGCACAGCCAGCTGGTGGCGGGCAAGCCATCGCGCCCTGCCCTGCCGCTTTCTTGGTAAAAATGCTCAATGCTTTGCGGCATATCCAAATGGGCGACATAGCGCACGTCGGGCTTGTCTATGCCCATGCCGAAAGCGACGGTGGCGACGATGATGATGTTTTCTTCGTGCGTGAAGCGGTGTTGGTTTTGGCTGCGGGTTTGGATGGACAAGCCTGCGTGGTAGGGCAAGGCGTTGAGCCCACTGTCGCACAGGTATTGCGCGATGTCTTCCACGCTTTTGCGGCTTAGGCAATAGACGATGCCGCTTTGCCCTGCGGCTTGTTTTTGGATGAAATCCAGCAGTTGCTTTTTGCCGTTTTGCCGTTCTATCACTTGATAATGGATGTTGGGGCGGTCAAAGCTGGATATGAATTCGGCAGCGTCGTTTAGCTGCAAATAGTGTTTGATGTCTAGCCGAGTTTGGGCATCGGCGGTGGCGGTGAGGGCGATGCGGGGGATATGCGGATAGCGCGTGGCTAGGATGCTGAGCTGTTGGTATTCGGGGCGAAAGTCGTGCCCCCATTGGCTCACGCAATGGGCTTCGTCGATGGCGAATAGGCTAACGGTGGTGTGGTCTAAAAAGCGCAGGAATTTTTCGGTGGTAAGGCGTTCGGGGGAAACGTAGAGCAGTTTCAGGCTGCCTGAATCGATGTCTTCGGCGATTTGGCGCACGGTGTCGGGCGCAGTGCCGCTGTGCACGGCGGCGGCGTGGATACCAACGGCGCGGGCGTTGGCGACTTGGTCGTCCATCAGCGCAATCAGCGGTGAGACGATGATGGCAACGCCTTCGCGCATCAGGGCGGGGATTTGGTAGCACAGGGATTTGCCGCCGCCTGTGGGCATCAACACGAAGGCGCTGTTGCCTTGGGCGATGGTGTCAATGATTTGGGCTTGGTTGCCGCGAAAATTGGGGTAGCCGAAGGTGTCTTGAAGGATTTGTTGGGCGGTGGTCATGGGGCGCGGATGGGCTTTTGCAAAGGGGGCGATTTTAGCATTCAGGCAGCCTGCTTAGCGAAGCGGAGTTACAAAGCTAAAACAAATTTGCGGCGTTTTTCAGGCTGCCTTTTGGCGTGGCGATGGCTTGTTGCCATAGGGCGGTTGATGTAAACATGAATTGCTATGGCGTGGTTGCTAATTATGTTGGCGAGCCGCCGACGCTCCATCCATTAGGCAGCCTGAAAACAAGTGCGCAAACTTCGTTTCAGGCTGCCTTTGGCGTTTGCCTATCCGCCCGCGATCTTGTTCACAAAAACAACTCGCGCATTTCGCTTTTGCCTGCTTCGGGTGGGGCGGTGTTTTCGTCTAGGGCTTTGCGCCATGCTTCTATGGCGGGCAGCAGCAAATCGGCGTGGCTGCGGTAGAAGCGCGGTTTGCCGCCGAAGCGTTGGATGGTGTCGTGCTGGCGTTTGAGCATTTTGATGTCTTGCCCGATGATGATGTGCGATAGGGGCTGGAAAAACAGGCGAATCAGTGGGGCGAGTTTGCCGTATTTATAGCTGATTACGGTGTGCACTTGGGTTTCGTTGTCGTTAATTGGCGTACAGGATGATGTGATGATGTAGTGCTTGCTGTCGGAGAAGATGTAGTCCACGCGCGATGTGTTGGGGGCGATGAAGCGGTCGGTGTGGCGCATTTGGGTTTGGCTGTTTTGCAAGGTGTCCCACACCACGCTTTTTTGGCGGGGCTCGCCGTGGTATTCCACTTCGGCGCCGTCATCCAGATAGCGCAGCTCGGCTTGCATCACTTGGCGGGTGGGGCTGCGAAACAAGCCGCGGTGCACATACACGGCGTGCGGGCAGTCTAGGAAGTTTTCCAAGCATTGGGCAACGGGGGCGTGGAAGTGTTTGTTCATGCGGAAGGTGGTCCAGCCTGCTTCGTTGCAATGCGGGAAGGGCAGGGGTTTTTCGTTGGCCGGCTCGCCGATGCAGAGCCAAACATAGCCGTCTTGGGCGATGGCGCGGGCGGTGGGGATGCGAACGTCATGGCAGCAGCTGGGCGTGGCGGGGATGTGGGCGAGCTTGCCTGCACCGTCAAATTGCCAGCCGTGGTAGGGGCATTCTATGTTGCCGCTGATGGCTTTGCCACCTGATAGCGGCACGTTGCGGTGCGGGCAGCAATCCAGCAAGGCGGCGTATTGGTTGTTTTGGGTGTGGAAGACGACGTAGTGTTGCCCGAAGATTTGCACGGCTTGGGGCTTTTTGCGCACGGCGGCTTCGGTGGTGGCGATGTACCAATGGTTTTTGAGCGACATGGAGTGTTCCTTGTTGGGGCGTGGTTGTTTTTTGGGCGACGGGATGGTGGTGCAGTTGGCAAAATGGGTTTTCAGGCAGCCTGAAAGTATGTTTACCAGATTGAGCGCAGCCAAAACGATAACGATTAGGCAGCCTGAAAATTAAGCGTGTAGTTCTTTTCCGTGCCGTAGCTTTGGGCAAGGGCAAATTGGTGCGACTGCATCAGCGCGGTTAATTCGGCGCGGGATAATTTATCGGGGTCGCCTGCGGTTTCGGAGATGGAAACGATGCCATTGGGGCGCAGCAGGCGGTGGAATTCTTGCAAATAGGCAGCTTGGTCGGCAATTTCGCCCAGCACGGTAATCAACACGATGCGGTCAAAGCTGCGGCTGGGAAAGTCAAACTGCGTGCCGTGGCATAGATAATATTGCGCATTGCCGATGCCGCGTTTTGCCAGCCGCTTTTGCGCGTAGGCAAGCATTTCTGGCTGAATGTCTGCCAACACCAGCTCCCCTTGTGGCACAGCTTGCGCCAGCGCAGGGCTGAAATAACCCGCGCCGCAGCCCACTTCCAGCACGCGATGTTGTGGCGACAAATGCAGCCGTTCCACCACTTGACGTGGCGATAGGGCAAGATTGCGCAGCGGGATAAGCAGGGTGAACGCGAGCTGATGGGGGAAGACCGTGCCCTTTTGGGTTAAGCCTTGCCAAATGGATTTGAGCGTGGAGAACATGGTTGTTTGGGGTAAGGGTTGCGATGGCGTGGAGCAGCGTTTCAGGCTGCCCAATGCGGTTCGGGCTGCGGGTTATGTGGCACAAAGCGCACAACCAGCCCCCAGCTTTGCAGTTGGGCAAATTCGTCTTGCACATCCGCCCAATAGCCTGCGCACCACCATATCGGCGGTTTTTTAACGGCGTTGAGTGCTTGCGCGCGCGTAAGCTGGTGTTGGCGCATCAGTTTGGCGGCGAGTTTCATGCGCTGGTTGCCTGTGGCAGTAATCAAAACATCGCCGATGATGCCGTTTTTGCCTTGATAACGGCGAGCGTCGTGGGAAGGATTAGAGAACATAACGGCAGCCTGAAAACAAGTTTACGCGTACAATTATACCCACTTTACACCCCACCCCACCCACCATGCCCCAAGTTCATTTTCAGGCTGCCACAGCCGCCGACGATGCCGATTTGCGCCAACTCTTGCGCGATAACCCCATGCAGCAAGGCGGGTTCACGCTGTCCTTTCGTCGCGAGCCATCCTATTTTGCCGCCTGCCGCGTGCTGGGGCAAAGCGCGGAAGTGTTTATTGGGCGTGATAGCCAAACAGGTGCGCTGGCAGGCGTGGGTGCGCGTTATCGTTTTCCTGCTTATCTGAATGGGCAAGCGCAAGATATTATTTACCTTGCCGATTTGCGCGTGGCAAACCGCTATCGCAACAGCATCCACTTGCGCCGCGCCTATCAATTTCTGCGCCAACGCCATGCCGAAGCGCCTGCCGCCGTGTACACCAGCATGATTTTGCAAGATAACCGCGCCGCATTGGACACCATCGCCGCCCAACGCGCAGGTCTGCCGCCCTATCATCATCAAGGCATTATCCACACGCCGCTGATTTTATTGGGCTGGCAAAAGCCCGCCATCGCCGCTGCTTGCGCCATCCGCCGCGCCAGCCTTGCCGATTGGTCTGCCATTGTGGCGTTTTTAAACCGCGAAAACGCCCGTTACCAATTCGCCCCTGTTTACCACGAAAGCGATTTGCACAACGGGCGACTGCGTGGCTTGCAGCCTGAAAACATCTTAATCGCCGAAGCAAACGGTGAAATCGTTGGCACGCTTGCCATCTGGCAACAAAGCGCGTTTCGCCAAATTCATGTGGATGCCTACCACGGCGCATGGCGCTTGATTCGCCCTGTTTACAACGCCCTAGCCCGCTTCACCCCGCTTGCCGCGCTGCCTGATGCTGGCGCAGCGTTAAAATACGCCTATCTCTCGCTGATTGCCGTGCAAAACGATGATTTAGCCATCTTCCGCGCCCTGCTGCGCCATGCCTACCGCGCCAGCCACGGCACAGGGCTGCATTACCTAATCGCCGCCTTGCACGAGCACCACCCCTTGTGCGCTGCGCTCGCCGATTACACCAGCATCCCCAGCGGCGGCAAACTGTTTACCGTGCAATTTGACCGCCAACCCTATCCGCTGGATGATCGCGTGCCGTATATTGATGCCGCGACGATATAAAGCCCGATGGCTATTTGTTGATGCAGCCTGAAAAACGGTTTTCAGCCGTTCGCAAATAAATCCACACCGCAATGCCGTTTCTTTCTTATGCAGCCTGAAACACCCACCAAGCCCATCACCACCGCTCACAAGGAATCCCCATGCCCCCCACGCGCCTGAACATTGCCCTGCTGATTGCCGCCAGCCTTGCTAACCTGCTCGCGCTCTATACCGCCGCACACGCCGCATGGTATTTCGCCCTGCCCGCCGCGTTGCTGTTTTCGTTGAGCAACAACACAATTTTTGCCCTGCTGCACGAATGCGTGCACGGCATTTTCGCGCGCAATCCCACCTTAAACCGCTGGGCAGGGCGCTACGCCGCCGCATGGTTTCCCACTGGCTACGCGCTGCAAAAAACTTTCCATCTGGTGCACCACCGCAACAACCGCAGCCCATCCGAACAATTTGACATCATCCATCCGCAAGACATCCGCTGGCTCAAATACGCTCAATGGTATGCCATCTATACAGGCGTTTATTGGTTCACCGTTATGCTGGGCGCAATCCTTTTCGCGCTCACCCCGCGCATCGTTGGCAACGCCGTGCGCCAAGCATTCGGCAAACAAGGCGGCGAGCAAACAGGCGCAGAAAGCTACATCGGCGCGCTCAACGCCCTGCCGCTTGCCGCCAAAATGGAAGTGTGGGGCGCATTATTGTTTCAGGCTGCCCTATTCGCGCTGCTGGATTTGAACTGGGGTGGATGGCTGCTGTGCTACGCTGTGTTTGGCTGGCAATGGAGCAACCTGCAATACACCGACCACGCCTTCTCGCCGCTAGACGCGCACAACGGCGCATGGAATCTCATCGTACCCAAGCCCATCCGCCTGTTTTTCTTGAACTACCACTACCACCTTGCCCACCACCAACATCCGCAAGTGCCGTGGACACAGCTGCCGCAATACGCCCAACGCGGCGCACATTTTTGGACAATCTGGCGACATTGCATTACCGGACCGAAGCCGCACGACAAACTGCCGCAGATTCCTACCTATCCCATCCAGCCGCATCATCGGCAGCCTGAAAACAATAAGGCTTGAAAACGAAGGCAGCCTGAAAAAGAGTTTGACTGTTTTCAGGCTGCCTAATGGATGGAGCGTCGGCGGCTCGCCGACATTTCGGCAACCGCAGCGCAGCAATTCATGTTTACATCAACCGCTCTATGGCAACGAGCCGTCGCCGCTCCAACCCAAAACCCAACCTACCCCCCTTTCAGCCCACCCCAACACCCCCATGCCCCCCAACCGCCTCCTAGCCCTTCTCACCCTTATTACCACCCTAACTTTCCACCTCTGGCAAAACCACCTCGCCCCACACGGCGGCAGCATCGCCCTGCCCAAAACCATCTGGCTCGGACTCACGCTCTATTGCTGGCTGCTGCAACCCCCGCTCATCATCCGCCGCAGCCGCAATCCCCGCGCCCAAACCATCTGGCGACTCTTCTGGGCAATCATGCTCATCCGCGCCAGCGCCGAGCTATGGCTACTCTACGGCGCGCACCAATGGAAATACAGCTACGGCATCGCCCACGATCTCTTTTCCGCCGCCCTACTCTACATCGGCGCCCGCCACGCCCAAAGGCAGCCTGAAAACGAACACAGCGAGTTTCAGCGTAGTCAAAACTCCAAACACCCACCGCCCGAAATCAAACACATGAACATCATCGCCACCATGTTCCTGTGCGAAGCCCTGTTTGCCTACTACATCTCCCACTTCAACGCCAACCAACCCCACGCCCAACTCTGGTTCATCAACTGGCAAAGCGAACACCTGCCCAATCTCATTTTCACCCTCGCCTGCGAAGTCATCCTGCTAAAATGGCTTTACCGCATAGACCAATGGCTCAACCAACATGACTAACCCCCTAACCACCCACACCCAAACCCCGCAAACCCTAAGCGAAGCTCAAATCGCCCAACTCTACGCCCTATACCAAACCTACTACGGCGGCACCACACCCGAGCTGTTCCGCCGCGATTTGCAAGAAAAAGACCAAATTCTCATTTTGCAAGACAACCAAACCCCCATCGGCTTCACCACGCTCAAAATCATCCACAGCCAGCATCAAAACCAACCCATCCGCGCCATATTCTCAGGCGACACCATCATCCACCACCAATACTGGGGCAGCCAAACCCTGCCGCTGGCATGGTGCGAACTGGTTGGCAAAATCCAAGCCCAGCAGCCACACATCCCACTTTACTGGCTGCTCATCGTCAAAGGCGACCGCACCTACCGCTATCTCAACGTATTCAGCAAACAATACTACCCCAACCGCAAAACCCCCACCCCGCCCACAATCCAAAGCCTCATCAACCAACTCGCCAACGAACGCTTTGGCGCGCACTACCAACCCCAGCGCGGCATCGTCCACTACCCCCAATCGCAAGGGCATCTCAAAGCCCAATGGCACAACAACACCAGCAGCCGCAACCCCGAAACCCAATTCTTCGCCGAAAAAAATCCCCACTACCAACAAGGCGACGAACTCGTCTGCCTAACCCTACTTGCCGCCGAAAACCTAAAATCCTTCGCCCTACGCGGCTTTCTCGCAGGGCAAGCCGCAGCACAATAGGCAGCCTGAAAATAGGTTTTAGCCCTTTTCAGGCTGCCTCAAAAGAACAGCAACGGCTTATTGCCAAGGCGCACGTTAAATTGAACATGATGTAGCAAACTATGCTGCATTTTCGGATTGCTCCCATACCGCCAACACACCAACGCACATCGCATTTCAGGCTGCCTCAACCATCAAGGCAGCCTGAAAACCAAAATGGAACGGCGACGGCTCGTCGCCAAATGTTTGGCTCAACAGGGCTTTACTGATTGGAAAAATGTCGGCGAGCCGCCGACGCTCCATCGGTTGCAAGTTTCGCAAAGGTTTCAGGCTGCCCAATCCACCCTTTCCCCAGCCCCAAAAAAAGCGCAAAATCCAATCAGCAAAACGCCAAACAAAGGAAACCCCATGACCCACACCGTCCGCCTAAAATTTGACGACATCGACAACACCACCCTGCAACGCCTGTGCGGTGCGTTAGACGAAAACCTTGCCACGCTGGGCAAAGCCCTTTCCGTGCAAACCAGCCGCCGCTTCGCCGATTTCACCTTTATCGGCGACAACGCCCACGCCGCCCGCCGCGCCCTGCTCGCCCTTGCCGACACCGCGCAAAGCCGCGATTTAACCCCCGAAGACATCCAACTCGCCGCCGTGGAAGCCAAAACCGCCGATGCGCAACACGTTGAGCGCAATAACGACAACCACGCCTACCATTTCCACACCAAGCGCGGCAACATCGGCGGGCGCACCCCGCGCCAAAACGGCTATATCCGCGCCCTGCTCAACCACGATGTCGTATTCGGGCTCGGGCCTGCGGGCACGGGCAAAACCTATCTTGCCGTTGCCGCCGCCGTGGACGCGATGGAAAAACACCAAATCGAACGCATCGTGTTGGTGCGCCCCGCTGTGGAAGCGGGCGAAAAACTGGGCTTCTTGCCGGGCGATTTGGCGCAAAAAGTAGACCCCTACCTGCGCCCGCTGTATGACGCGCTGTATGACCTGATGGGCTTTAACCGCGTAACCAAGCTGATGGAAAAAGGCTTGATAGAAATCGCCCCGCTCGCCTATATGCGCGGGCGCACGCTCAACGGTGCGTATGTGATTTTGGATGAAGCGCAAAACACCACGCCCGAGCAGATGAAAATGTTTCTAACCCGCATCGGCTTTGGCGCAAAAGCCGTGATTACAGGCGATTTAAGCCAAGTGGATTTGCCGCGCAACATCAAATCAGGGCTGCGCGATGCCAAAGAAAAACTGCGCGATGTAGACGGCTTATATTTCCACACGTTTACCAGCGAAGACGTGGTGCGACACCCGCTGGTGCAAAAAATCGTGGAAGCGTATGACGCAGCAGAAAACACGCATTTGGAATTGAGCCTAAAAGACTAACTCAGGCAGCCTGAAAATAGCTTCACCCCGTTTTCAGGCTGCCTTTAAGCCATCCCAATCGCCCACAGGCAGCCTGAAAACACTCTTTGCAACCACAAAAAAGGACACGCTATGAAACTCATCATCGCCGCCCCCGCCAACGGCACCGAACTCAAAAACGCCCTGCACGCCCAGCTTGCCGCCGATTCGCGCATCAGCAGCCTGCGCGATATGTCCACCGATGCCAGCTATCCGCAAATCTCGTTTGCAGTTGCCCAAGCCATCGCCGCAGGCGAAGCCGATCGCGCCATCCTGATTTGCGGCACAGGCATCGGCACCGCCATTGCCGCCAACAAAGTCGCAGGCATCCGCGCCGCCAGCGCCCACGATTTAACCAGCGTGCGCGGCGCAGTAGAAAACTACGACGCGCAAATCTTGTGCATGGGGCAAAACATCATCGCCGCCCCCGCCGCATGGGCGCTGGTGGACATCTGGCTCAATCTGCGCCACGACCCGCAAAGCAACTACGCGCCCAAAGTGCACGAAATCAGCGCGTTTGAACAATCCTAACCTTGCACGCAAAAACGTTTTCAGGCTGCCCTATCATCCAAAGGCAGCCTGAAAACATAGGCTTCAACAAAATGGCTTTCAGGCTGCCGATTAACAACGATTAAAGCAGCCTGAACACAGTCGAGAGTTTTATTGTACTCTGCCATTTTTGCCAAGCATTAACAACAATCGTTTCCATAAGTATTGTTTTACCTTTAAAGCGCTATTCGTATATCCGTGCTGCTTCAAAAATATCTGCCAAAACGCTCCACTTTATGTTTTCATCAAAGTTTTCTTCTTTACCTACATTTTTGTAGTACCCGTCCATATCTTTAATCCAGTATCTCATAGCTTCCAAGAATCCGCTCAAAGTATTATTTTCAAACTCTCCTGCATCCGTTTCATTAATAAAATTCTGTAAGAAGATTAAAAAATCATCACGGTTTTTAATTTCCATACTTAAATCCTTATCGAACGGCCCTTATCTATAAACACATAAAAATCAATGAGATATTAGTTGGGTTAAGAACATCATTCCCATCATAATAATCTATATGGAAATGGTCATATTTTTTACTCTCTTTATCGAAAAAATTATTTAACGAATCTCCTAGTATGCTCAATGCTATGCTGTTTCCTTTAATAATAAACTTGTTGCCCTTGATTTGGACAGAAACTCTATTAGTTTGGTCTTCCTGATAAATTATCTGCAAAGACTCAAAATTTCTTGGATAGAATTTATCTGAACAAGTCTGGAGATTTAGTGTTGTTGTGGTGGTAGTTTGAGTTAAAATATCTCCTAAAGTCGTCAGGGACAGAATTGTCCCTGAAATTTCAACTTGAGTTTCTTCCGCATTTCCATTAATAAATATCTCTTCCATGCCTTACCGTTTTCTTCTCTGCTAGTTAATTAGTAAAATCATACGTAACCCTTTGCCAAACAGGTTATAGCTTCTCATCTACCAGCTGTAATGCTCAAAAGGAGAGCTAGACGAAGCCACGTTTCTTATCGCAGAGCAGGTTGCTCTTGCATATTCATCTCGAAAACTTACAAACATCTCCTCCCGCCCTAGTAGGTTTATCGGCCCGACCTTACTTTATTTCCTTTATTACAGGACAAAAAGAAGCGGCTAGATAGCATTTTTAGTCTGCAAGGGTTTGGAAGTCTTTTCGAAAGAAAATATTTTCAAAAGCATCAAAAACTCATTGCCCAATAGCGCATCCCATCGCACCCAACTGTTTACAAGTTTACAAGCATTGGCAAACCACCAACATTCCATCCCCGTTTAACCACAAAGGCAGCCTGAAACCCCAAACTACCCATTCCTATCCACATTCAAACCCATCGCCCGCACCGCATCCCAATCAAAAAAATGCCCAGGGTCAGTCTTGCGGCTTGGCGCAATATCCTGATGCCCCGTAACCACTTCAATCGGATAACGCGCCGCAATCGCAGGCAACAAGCGTGCCAGCGCCGCATATTGCTCCGCCGTAAACGGATCAAAGTCACAGCCTTCCAGCTCAATGCCAACCGAAAACGCATTGCATTTCTCCCGCCCACGAAACGCCGACACTCCCGCGTGATACGCCATCTCATCGCACGACACAAACTGCACCACCGTCCCCGTGCGTTCCACAAAAAAATGGCTGGACACGCGCAAATCCGTCAGCAACGAAAAAAACGGATGCTCGGCAGCCTGAATCTGGTTGGTAAACAATTTTTGCACCGCCCCCGTGCCATATTCAAACGGCGGCAACGAAATATTGTGCAACACCACCAGGCTCACCCTTTCCCCAGCAGGGCGCGGGCAACAATTAGGCGACTGCATCTGTTGCGCGCCTTGCCAGCGCCCATTGTACCAATCATCCCGTTCAACACAATCCATCATCCAATCCCGTAAACAAAAAACAAATTATAACAGCCAGCCACCCCAAGCCCGACCGCACAAAGTCCATGTAAAACATCCCCACACCCCACAAATAAGCACGCATATTGCTTGCAAAATAACCACCCCATTCAAAAAAACAAATATTTCAGCAGCAAACTCTTGCCTAACCTTGTTTCCAGCAAGGCTTTCTGTAATAATTTGCAAACTTTTGATAAGGCAAAATGCCGCATATTGACAATATGCCGCTTCAAGCACCCCACCAATCCATCAAACCCAGCTAGCAGTATTTGAGTTTTGGATTAGCATCATTCTGTTTATTTAGCCTGCTGTTTTCAGCAGCCTGAAAATACGTTTCTATAAAGGAAAATCCATGAGCGACAACACTACGCCCCAAACTGGTTTGCCCGTTGTTGGTTTACGTCGGTATCAAGGGATGATTATCTCCATTGGTTTCTTTGTTGTATTGCTGGCCGTCTTATTGGCTTACGCCAGCAACATTTCTAGCGAAATTGAGGAAGATTCCATTCAAAGTTTCGTAACCAGTGAGATGGCAAACTCGTATGGCGAGTTGGTAGAAAATATCCAGCTGCTTAAATTAAACACCCACCAAGACCCGCAAAGTCCCTTGGTGCAAGGTGCATTAAAACGCACCAAAGAAGCGCAAGACATATTTGCGCGCTCGCTCAAAGCCACAGCAGTAGGCGGTGATTATGTAACCGCCGATGGCACACACTACAATGTGGATGCCTCAAACAAAGGTGTAAGAAAACATTTGATGGAAGAAATGGTTAAAAAATGGAAAGACATCCAAGTTCCATTAAATGCCTATCTCAAAAGCGCCAACGACCCTGAAATCAGTAGCGCATTATTGGATTCTGCGGCTTTGAGTCTTCAAAATAACAATGCCCGATTTTCTGAAATCACCAACTACTTGCAGGCGTATAGACGCGATAAATTAGCGGAACGCTCCAATCAATTAAAACAAGTAGAGATTTTTGGTATTACAGGTGCGGTTTTATACCTTGCCCTATTCTTGTTCTACTTCATCCGCAAACTGCTCATCGCCGATAAATTGGCGGATGACGCGCGCAAGGAAACCACCGAGATTATGGATACCGTAACCACGGGGCTATTCCTGCTGGATAAAGATTTGACTATTGGTTCGCAATACTCAAAACAACTGGAAAGCCTGATTGGTCAAAAAAATGTTGGCGGCAAAAACTTGCTGGATGTATTGAGCAACTTGATTAATGCAAACGACTTGAACACCACCAACGATTTCGTAGGACAGCTCTATAACGCCCGTACCAAAGAACGTTTGATTGCCTCTTTGAACCCATTGGTGCGCCAAAAAGTAAAAATTGACGACAAAGAACGCTTCTTAGATTTTAACTTCCACCGCGTATATCACGGCAAAGACATTACCCGCGTATTGGTGAACGTGGAAGATGTAACCAACGCCGTATTGCTGGAAGAAAAAATGGAGCAAGAACGCGAGCAAAACGATGTTCAATTGGAAATGTTGAGCAATATTTTGCAAGCAGATCGTAGTTTGCTAAACGACTTTATTGACAACACCAACCAGCACATTCAAAACATCAACAGCATATTGAAATCACAAAGCGACAACACCAGCTCGCTGCATGAAAAAGTGAACGCCATTTATCGCGAAGTGCACAGTATGAAAGGTGAATCTTCTGCGTTGAAATTGGGCGGTTTCACCACCATGGCAGAAAACTTTGAAGCCAGCCTGAACCGTTTGAAACAAATGCCCAAGCTATCAGGCGAAAACTTCCTAGGCTTGGCAGTGCAATTGGAAGAGTTGATTCGCTTGAATCACACCATTGAAGATTTGCTTGCCAAAATTGGCGGCAATGCGCCTGTTACCTTGCATGGCGCTGAACAGCCTGCTGCGCCACAAACCCTCAGCGCACGCTATGCCAAATTTATCGCCGACATCGCCGCGCGCAACCACAAACAAGCCGCGTTCACATTCAGCGGCGTGGAAACCACGGGCAACAACAAAGTGGACGGCGTAGTAAACGAAGTTGCCATCCAACTCTTGCGCAACTCAGTGGTGCATGGCATTGAAACGCCCGAAGTACGCAACCAACGTGGCAAATTGCCGATTGGACACGTTCACATGAGCCTGAAAGACCAAGGCGACAAATTCTTGCTGACTTTTGAAGACGACGGCAATGGCATTGACTACTCAGCCATCGCGCAAAAAGCCGTAGCTCTGGGCAAATACACCGCCGAAGAAGCCACTAAGTTGGATAAACGTGCGCTGATTTCCCTGCTGTTTAGCCCAGGTTTCTCCACCGCCGAAAACAGCACCGAAGACGCAGGCAGAGGCGTGGGCTTGGATATTATTAAAGACCGCATCGTATCGCTGGGCGGCACGGTAAACGTGGCAAGCCGTCTGCATGGCTACACTCGCTTCAGCTTCACGCTGCCAAAATTAAGATAAGGATTTGATTTTATGTCTAAACGCATCATGATTGTTGATGACTCAAACGTTATTAGAAATCGTATTTCGCGCGGTTCTGGCTCTATGGATTTTGAAGTAGTCGCCTCCGCATCCAATGGCGAAGAAGCCATCGCGCTCTATCGTCAATATCGCCCCGATGTGGTTACCATGGATTTAACCATGCCCAAAATGGATGGCTTGGAATGTATCTACCAAATTACCAGCATGGATGAAGACGCCAACATTCTCGTGGTTTCCGCCCTTTCCGACAAAGCAACAGGCATCAAAGCCTTGCAATTGGGCGCACGCGGCTTTCTTTACAAACCTTTTTCAGATGAAGAGTTGTTTCAAGCACTAAACGAGATGTTGGAAGATTAACCCTCCTTTTTCAGGCTGCCTCATTAAAGATTAGGCGGCAAGGCAGCCTGAAAACCCATTTTTAAATCTAAGGAACTGATTATGAAAGAAGAAAAATTACAAGTCTTTTTGGATGGCGTGCAAAAATATTTTGCCCAAATGATTGCGGGCGAAGAATTGGTGGTTGGCACACCTTATTTGATTGAAAACAAAATCCCATCGGCAAAAGATTTCACAGGCGTAATCGCCATTTCTGGCAAAAACCAAGGCGTGGTGTATTTCACCGCGCCCAAAGAATTGCTGGAACGCTTGTTGGTATTGATTGGTGAAAAAGACACCAGCGAAGCCTTAATGGTGGACTTGGTGGGCGAGGTTGCCAACACCATTGCCGGTAATGCCCGCAGCGAATTTGGCGAAGAATTTGAAATTTCCGTGCCTATCGTATTGCGCGGCGCACCCGATGAAATCTTGCTCCCGCGCAAAGACCGCTCGTTTGTGATTCCCATCACTTGGCGCAACCGCAGCGCAGCAATTGTGATTAGCTTGCGCAAATAATCTTAGCCAGCCTGAAAACGCGAAAGACAAATTATGAAAATGACACGTTTAATTCCCTTGGTTGCCGCATTAGCATTGTTTGGCTGCGGGCAATCCGAAGTGAAAAAAGTTGCTGAACCCAAAGTGGCATCTGATGTCGCCATCACCGATAGCCGCCCTGTGTATAACGTTTACTTTGACATCAACGGCATCGCCCCGTTTGTGATGGCGGATGCGGATAACCGCCCTTCTGGCTTTGGTATTGATATTGTTACCGCCATTGGCGACAAACAAGGCTTCCGTCCCAATTTTATTCCGCATGATTTCACAGGTATGCTGGAAGACTTGGGCAAAGGGGCGGATATGGCGGTATCGGCGATTTCTATTACGGATGAGCGTAGAGCCTTGGTGGATTTTACCAATTCGCACTTTGAAAGCTCACAGGCATTATTGGTACCCGAAGGCAGCACCATCACAACAGTCAACGATTTAAAAGGCAAAAAAGTTGCTATCGTAGAAGGCTCCGTGGGCGAAGATATGCTATCGAAGATACAAGCAGGCAACGGCTCTATTGTACACAATACCAGCGTATGGGCTGCGGTGCAGCAAGTAATGCGTAAAGAAGTGGATGCTGCATTTACTGATGTCGCGCCGCTCACTTATTACGCCAATAACTACAAAGACCGAAAACTGCGCGTGATTATTGACCCATCATTGCCCAAAGATTATTACGCGTTGGCGGTTGCCAAGGGCAAGCCTGAATTGCTCAAAAAACTCAATGCAGGCATAGAGCAAGTGAAAGCAGATGGCACGTTTGATAAGATTTACCAAAAATGGTTCAAATCTTCTATGCCTGAGCAAGCGGCGGAAGCATCGGCTGCGGCGGCGAAATAATCAAGCATTCACGTTTTACCCGCAATAAGACATTTCAGGCTGCCTTGGATTGTTCAGGCAGCCTGAAATATCTTATACCAACCATCTGGCAACGAGCCATCACCACGCCACAGCATAAGCTGAAATTCTCCCACCGCTTTGCCACCCACAACACCAAAGGCAGCCTGAAACCGCATCATCCGTTTCAGGCTGCCTTTATGGCGTATTGCGTGTGATGGGCAATGGCGCGAAAGCGGTTCGGTTCACGCCATTGCCACCCTACCCTATTCGCGCGTCCACGTCGTTTCGCCACCTGCATCGCGCAACACCACGCCTTGTGCGGCAAGTTCATCGCGGATGCGGTCGGATTCCGCCCAGTTTTTGTCGGCGCGCGCTCGGTTGCGTTGGGCAATCAGCGCTTCAATCGCTTCCGCCGTCAAGCCATCGGCAGGCGCGCCGCCTTGCAAGAATGCGCTCGGTTCGCGTTGCAGCAAGCCCAACACGCCTGCCAGCGCTTTCAGGCAGCCTGAAAGTTCGGCAGACTGGGTTTTGTTGATTTCTTTCGCCAATTCAAACAACACGGCAACGGCTTTGACCGTGTCAAAATCGTCGTCCATTGCGGCATAAAAGCGTCGGGTGTAATCGTTGGCGTTTTCGCTTAATGCGAAGGCGGCAGGGGCGACATTGCCCAAGGCGTTATACAAGCTGGTGAGCGAGTGTTTGGCATCGTCCAAATGCGCATCGGAATAATTGAGCGGGCTGCGGTAGTGCGCGCGCAAAATGAAAAAGCGCACCACTTCGGCATCGTATTTTTTCAGCACGTCGCGGATGGTAAAGAAATTGCCCAGCGATTTGGACATTTTTTCGTTGTCCACTCGGATAAAGCCGTTGTGCAGCCAGTATTTCACATGGCTGTCAATGATTTTGTTGGCAACGTGTGGCGCGTGTTCGCCGCAAATGCCGTGGTGTGCGCCGCAGCTTTGGGCGATTTCGTTTTCGTGGTGGGGGAATTGCAAATCTGCGCCGCCGCCGTGGATGTCAAACGTGTCGCCAAACAGTTCGCCGCCCATCGCGGAGCATTCAATGTGCCAGCCTGGTCGTCCGTTGCCCCACGGGCTTTGCCAATGCGGCTCTTCGGGCTTGGCAGCTTTCCACAGCACAAAATCCAAAGGATCGCGCTTAAAACCATCCACTTCCACGCGCTCACCTGCGCGTAAGTCATCCAGCGATTTGCCCGATAGCTGCCCATAGGCGGGGAATTCGCGCACGGCGTAGTAAACATCACCGTTGTCGGCGGCATAGGCCTTGCCGTTGGCAATCAGCTGCTCAATCATGGCAATCATTTGGGCGATGTGTTCGGTGGCCTTGGGCTCAACATCGGGGCGCTGCACGCCCAGCGCGTCGGAATCTTCGTTCATGGCTTGGATGAAGCGAGCGGTGAGCTGCCCGATGGTTTCGCCGTTTTCGTTGGCGCGGGCGATGATTTTGTCATCGATGTCGGTGATGTTGCGCACATAGGTGAGCGGGTAGCCGTGTTGGCGCAGCCAGCGGGCAATCATGTCAAACACCACCAGCACGCGGGCGTGCCCGAGGTGGCAGTAGTCATACACGGTCATGCCGCAAACATACATGCGCACGTTTTCGGGGTTGAGCGGAGTAAACGGTTCTTTTTGGCGGGTGAGTGTGTTGTAAACAATTAGGTTGGACATGATGGTTCTCAATGTGAACAAAAGGGTAAAAAGGATAAAAAGGATAACAAGGGCAGCCTGAAAACGGATACGGCGTTTCAGGCTGCCTATGGGTGTTTGG
The DNA here is from genome assembly GCA_963520365.1 of uncultured Kingella sp. Classification (GTDB taxonomy): domain Bacteria; phylum Pseudomonadota; class Gammaproteobacteria; order Burkholderiales; family Neisseriaceae; genus Kingella_B. Next base: position 41,067 of record CAUQQW010000002.1, on the reverse strand, counting down.
TTATTTCTTCGCAGCGGTTTGCGGGGCGCAAGCGATGTTCAACAAACTGGCGGCGGGGGTGTCGGGCAATGCGCTTTCATAGCGCGTTTGGCTGGCAGAATATTGATGCTTGGCAAGCGATGCGCCTTTGTCGTTAAAAAACTGCGCTTGTGTTACGCGAAAATGGCGCGAATCGCATTGAAACGACCATTGGCTGATAACGTATTTATATTCAGGCGTGTTGCGGTAATTTTCTTTGCTCGGCTTGTGAACATATTTGCGATCGGTGAGCGTGGCGGTGTTGCCCTGCCGTTTCAGGCTGCCTGTGTCGTAGGAAACATCAATATTGCCATCGTTGATTTTGCCGATTTCTTTCCAGCTGCCGATGGCTTTCATCGCGGGGTTTTTAGAACCGCCATCGCTCGCGCAAGCGGCAAGCAAAATCAGCATGGCAACGGCAAGAAAAGAATGTTTAAGCATGGTTTAAATCCTTTGAAATTGTTTTCAGGCTGCCGATTATTGGCAAACTGCTCCCAAAGGCAGCCTGAAAACAGCACATTGTGCCATGATTGCCCAATAAACGCGAATGCAAGACGTTGTTTCGCCCCATCTTTATCCGCTCGCCAAGCCGTCACCCATTTTAGCTTCGCAACTCCGCTTCGCTACGCAGGCTGCCTTGCGTGCGCCACCAAAGGCAGCCTGAAAACCTGTTTCAGCCTTTCAGCTCGCCGCCCAAATAAATCTTTCTCGCCCGCTTCACATTGCACAAAATCTCATAAGCCACCGTCCCCGCTGCCGCCGCCACTTCGTTCACATTCACCACATCGCCAAACAATTCCACTTCGCTGCCCACGCCCATATTCGCCTGCTGCAAATCCACCGTTAGCATATCCATAGAAATCCGCCCAATCAAACGACTGCGCACCCCACCAATCGCCACGGGCGTATCGTTCCCTGCGCGGCGCGGATAACCATCCGCATACCCCCCCGCCACCAAGCCCACCCGCGTGGAACGCTTGGTATAAAACGAAGCCCCATAGCCAATCGGCTCATGCGGCTGCAACACCCGCTCCGAAAACACTTGGCTTTTCAACCGCATAACAGGTTTCAGGCTGCCTGAAAACGCCCCAAACGGATCTACCCCATACAGCGCCAACCCCGCCCGCCCCCAATCGCGCCGCGCCGCAGGATGCGCCATCACCGCCGCCGAATTCGCCAAACTCTCCGCGCCTTCCAGCCCTTCGCACGCCAAATCAAACGCTTCCAACTGCATCTGCGTGATTCCATCGTCCGCTTCATCCGCGCAGGCAAAATGCGACATCTTCACAATCTCCCCCACCTTATCGCTCTGGCGCAACGCCGCAAACGCCGCCGCATAATTGTGCGGAAAAAAGCCCACGCGGTGCATGCCACTATCCATTTTCAGCCACACCGTCGCAGGCTCACGCCAATCAAACGCCAGCAAACTCTCCAACTGCGCCTGACAATGCACCACCGGCCACAAACGATACTCCTGCACCACCGCATAATCAGCAGCCTGAAACACCCCCTCCAACAACACAATCGGCTTAGTAACCCCCGCCTCGCGCAGCTCAATCGCCTCTTCCAAAAACGCCACCGCAAAGCCATCCGCCACATTATGCAACGCCCGCGCACACGGCACCGCACCATGCCCATAAGCATTCGCCTTCACCACCGCCAGCAATTTCCCCCCATGCAACGATTTTAAAAACTTGTAATTATCGCGCAAATGATTCAACCGAATTTCGCACACCAACGGACGCATAACCAAACCCCTTTCAGGCAGTCTGAAAACAATAAAACCCGCATTATACTGCCCCCCAACATCCAAAATAAACACTTGCCTAAACCCAAGAAAATCCACTAGAATGCGCGGTTTTCCATATTCACAACTTTCCCAAACAAGGAATCCCAAACATGGTAGTAATCCGTTTAGCCCGTGGTGGCTCAAAAAAACGCCCATTTTTCTACATCGTTGCAGCCGACAAACAAGCTCGCCGCGATGGTCGCTTTATTGAACGCGTAGGCTTCTACAACCCCGTTGCCAACGAAAAACAAGAGCGTATCCGCATCCACGCCGACCGCCTGAACCACTGGGTTACCAACGGCGCACAAGTGAGCGATGCCGTTGCCAAATTGGTAGCAGAACAAAAAGCCGCCGCCTAATTTCCACGCCATGAGCCACACGCAAAACTGGGTAGCAATGGGCTACATCAAAGGCGCATTCGGCATCAAAGGCTGGATAAAAGTCCAATCCGACACCGAATACACCGATAGCCTATTAGACTACCCACAATGGCGTTTAAGCAAAGGCGAAGAGCACATTCTCGCCGAAGTAGAAAGCGGCAAAATTGCAGGCGACGAATTGCAAGTCAAACTCGCCCACATCAACGACCGCGATGCAGCCGCTCTCTTGCGTGGCTACACCATAGAAGTCTCTCGCAGCCAGTTTGAACCCACCGAAGATGGCGAATACTACTGGGCAGATTTAGTCGGCATGGTAGTCAAAAACCGCGACGGCATCAGCCTTGGCGAAGTCGTCAATCTCATGGAAACAGGCGCACACGATATTTTAATCGTGCGCGGCGAGTACGGCGAAAAACTCATTCCATTCGTTGAGCAATTTATTGACAACGTGGATAACGAAAATCGCCAAATCACTTGCGACTGGGGTTTGGATTACTGATGTTTATTCAAGCCATTACGCTATTTCCCGAGATGTTTGCCAGCATCACCGAATACGGCGTAACAGGGCGTGCATTAAAGCAGAATCTGTGGCAATTTGCTGCCATCAATCCACGCCAATTCGCTGATAATAAACTCGGTTATATTGACGATCGCCCCTTTGGCGGCGGTCCTGGCATGATTATGATGGCACCGCCGATTCAGGCTGCCATTGATGTCACCAAAGCGCAAAGCCCCACGCCCAATCACCGCGTGATCTATTTAAGCCCACAAGGCACACCGCTTACGCACCAAAAGGTGCTTTCTTTATCCCAATACGACAGCTTGATTTTATTGTGTGGGCGTTATGAAGGCATTGATGAGCGCGTGTTGATGCACAGCGTAGATGAAGAAATTTCCATTGGCGATTTTGTGGTTTCGGGGGGCGAGTTGCCCGCCATGATGTTGATGGATGCTGTTTTGCGTTTTGTGCCCGATGTGTTGGGCGACATGGCTTCGGCAGAGCAAGATTCATTTGCTAATGGTTTGCTGGATTGTCCGCACTACACGCGCCCCACAGAATTTCAGGGCATGAGCGTTCCCGATGTATTGAGATCGGGCAATCATGCGCTGATAGCGGAATGGCGATTAGAACAATCGCTGCGCCGCACTTTAAAACGCCGTCCCGAGCTTTTGGATGCGCGTTGTTTACTCCCACAGGAAGCCCGTCTCTTGCAGAAAATCCGTTTGGAACAAGAGCAACAGGCGTAATCCATATTATATTAAGGAAAAATCATGAATTTAATCCAACAATTAGAGCAAGAAGAAATTGCTCGTTTGAACAAAGAAATCCCTGAATTTGCACCTGGCGACACCGTTGTGGTATCTGTGCGCGTGGTGGAAGGCAACCGCAGCCGTTTGCAAGCGTATGAAGGCGTGGTGATTGCGCGTCGCAACCGTGGCTTGAACAGCAACTTTATCGTCCGCAAAATTTCTAGCGGCGAAGGCGTTGAGCGTACTTTCCAACTGTACTCGCCTAATGTGGAAAAAATTGAAGTGAAACGTCGCGGTGATGTGCGCCGTGCGAAATTGTATTACTTGCGTGGCTTGACCGGTAAAGCAGCGCGTATTAAAGAAAAATTGCCTGCTCGTAAACAAGAAGCGTAATTTTTGGTTTGATGAAAAAGGACAGCCTTTGGGGTTGTCCTTTTTTTGGTTTTCAGGCTGCCTTTTGTGAATAAATGGGGAAATTATTAGGCAGCCTGAAAATGGTTCGGCAGCCTGAAAACCTAAATTCGGTTTTCAGGCTGCCTTGTTGTTATTCGCTGTATGCGATGGCGTTGAGTTTTTTGAGCAGGGCTTCGGATTTGTCAGGGTCTTCGTTGCGCATCAGGCGTTGGATGTCGTTTTCTAGCTGTTCGATGTGGCTGCGTAGGATGATGTCTTTGATGGCGAGCAGATTGACGGTGTTCATGGAGAAGGTGCGTAGCCCTAGCCCGAGCAGTAGCCGTGTGAAGCTGGGGTCGCCTGCCATTTCGCCGCAGAGTGAGACGGGTTTGCCTAGGCGGTTGGCGGTGCGGATGATGTGGGCGAGTAGTTTGAGCACGGCGGGGTGGGCGGGCTGGTATAGGTAGCTGACGCTGTCGTCGTTTCTGTCCACGGAAAGGGTGTATTGGATGAGGTCGTTGCTGCCGATGGAGATGAAATCGGCGTGTTTGAGCAGGCTGGACACGGTAAGCGCGGCGGAGGGGATTTCTATCATGCAGCCGATGTCGGGGCTGCCGTAGGCTTCGTTGCGCTCGGTGAGTTGTTTTTTGGCGGTGTCCAGATGAATCAGGCTTTGTTTGAGTTCGGACAGGCTGGCGACCATGGGGAACATGATTTTGATTTTGCCGTGAACAGCGGCGCGAAGAATGGCGCGCAGTTGGGTGCGAAACACGATGGGCTCGGCATGGCTCAAACGGATGCCAGTTAGCCCGAGCGCAGGGTTTAGGCTGGCGTTGGGGCTGCTGTTGCTGCCAAACCAGCGTGGATTTTTGTCCACGCCTAAATCAACGGTGCGGATGGTGAGCGGTTTGCCTTTGAGTTTTTTGATGATGTCGGCGTAGAACTGATATTGCTCGTCTTCGCTGGGCGGGGCATCGCGGTTGAGAAACAGAAATTCGCTGCGCAGCAAGCCCACGCCGTCGGCGCCAAATTGGTGCAGGGCTTTGATGTCTTCGCTGCTTTCTATGTTGGCAAGCAGTTCAATTTCTTCGTTGTCTTGGGTTTGGGCGGCGGTTTTTTTGAGCTTGTTGAGCGCGCGTTGTTGGCTGCGGTAGCTTTTTTGTTGATGGCGATATTGAGCAAGCACCAGTTCATCAGGGGCGATGATGAGTGTGCCGCTGATGCCGTCCACAATCACCCATTCGTGTTCGCGGATAAGCCGCCGCGCTGCGCCCAGCCCAATCACAGATGGGATGTTGAGACTGCGCCCGAGTATGGCGGTGTGGCTGGTGGGTCCGCCCATGTCGGTTACAAAGCCTTCAATGCGTTGGTCTTTGAAATGGATGGTGTCGGCGGCGGATAGGTCGTGGGCGATGAGAATGATGTCGTCCAGCAGCGTGCCTTCTAGGTTGAGTTCGGTGCTTTGCCCGATTAGATTTTTTTGAATGCGCTCCACCACTTGCAGCATATCTTGTTTACGCTGGCGCAGGTATTCGTCGTCGATTTCGTCAAATTGTTGGGCGAGCCGTTCGGTTTGGATTTTGAGTGCCCATTCGGCGTTGATGTGTTGTTCTTCAATAATATCAATGGGTTCACGCGATAGCGTGACATCGGTAAGCAGCATCAGGTGTAGCGAAATAAACGCGCCCAACTCGGTGGGGGCGTTTTCGGGGATGTTGCTGCGGATTTGTTCTAGCTGCTTGCGGGTGGTTTTGATGGCGGCTTCAAAGCGGGCGACTTCGGCGGGGATTTCGGCTTCGTCTAAGCCGTTTTGCGAGACTTCGGATGTGTTGCGGCGGATCAGGTGGGCGCGCCCAATGGCGATGCCGCTGCCTGCCGAATAGCCGTGGATAACGAGCATGCTTATTCTCCTTCGCCAAAATAGTCGTTAATCAACGCGGCGAGCGCTTGAATAGCTTGCGCTTCGTCTGCGCCATTGGCTTCAATTTGGATTTCGCTGCCTTGGGCGGCGGCGAGCATCATCAAGCCCATGATGCTTTTGCCGTTGATGCGTTTTTCGCCTTTGCTCACCCAGATTTCGCTTTGGTATTGGACGGCGGTTTGAACGAATTTGCTGGATGCGCGAGCGTGCAAGCCAAGTTTGTTGATGATGGTGAGGGTTTGGGTTTGCATGGGGCTTTCTGTGTGAATGTGTGGGCGTGCGTTTCAGACTGCTTGGCTAATCAGGCAGCCTGAAAATGACTGGGACGGGTTTTCAGGCTGCCTTTGGATGCACTAAATGGCAGCCTGAAACGCGATTGCTGTTTTCAGGCTGCCTTAATGCAACCATTGGGCGTTTCGCTAAACGCAAGTATGCCATTGATGCCTGCTTGTTTGACTGTTTCGGTGAAGCTGGCGAGGTCGGTGCTGCGCTCGGAATAGGCAAGCGCTTTGATGAGCATGGGGGCGTTGAGCCCTGTAATCATGCTGGTTTGCTGCGGAACGACTAGTTTTAATGCGGCGTTGCATGGGGTTGCGCCGAAGATGTCGGTGAGAATGAGCGTGCCGTGTGGGGCGTGGGTGTGCGCCAGATGCGCTTGGGCGTGTTGGATGATGCTGGCGTGGTCGTCATCGGGCTGAACGTGCAGTTGATGGATGTGGTCAAAATGGCTGTTGGGCAGGATGTGTTGTGCAAGGGCGGTGTAGGCGCTGCCGAGTGTTTCGTGGGCGATGATAAGCAGGTTAATCATGGGATGTGGGGCTTTGTGGTTTGGGCGGCGATGGGCAGCCTGAAAAGGGGTTTTGTATGAATAAATGTTTGCTTGGCGAATGATGAAAACGCCAAGCGGGCAAATTGTAATGCCTTTTCAGGCTACCTGATGGCTTTGCGTATGAATTGTTTTCATGGCTGATGCGTATTTTTCGGATTTGTGTTTTTGTTGCGGCTTGGTTATAGTTTGTTTAGTTTTGTTAATATGGCTTTCAGGCTGCCTGATGATAAGGTTTTTCAGGCAGCCGAATCGTAATCAAGAGGAATACAAATGAATTTAAAACAACAAATCCAACAACGCCCGATGACGAGCTTTCAATGGCTGGTGGTGATTTTGGCGGTGGTGCTGAATATGCTGGATGGTTTTGATGTGCTGGCGGTGGCGTTTACTGCCAAAAGCATTAAAAGCGAGCTGGGCTTAACGGGCGGGCAGATTGGCTCGCTGATGAGCGCGGGTTTTGTGGGGATGACGGTGGGTTCGCTACTGCTTGGACCGTTGGCGGATAAATTGGGGCGACGCCCTGTGTTGATGCTGTCGGTTTTGCTGTCGGCGGCTGGGATGCTGCTAACGGTGTGGTCACATTCTATTGAATGGCTGGCGGTTTCGCGCTTGCTGACGGGCTTTGGCGTGGGCGGCATTTTGCCTTGCACCAATGTGTTGGTAAGCGAGTATGCCAACAAAAAATGGCATGGCTTGGCGATTGCGATTTATGCGTCGGGCTTTGGCATCGGCGCGATGGTGGGCGGGATGTCGGCGGTGATGCTGCAAACGCAGTATGGTTGGCGCTCGGTGTTTTTGGTGGGCGCGCTGCTAACGGCGATTGCGTTTGTGGCACTGGTGGCGCTGCTGCCTGAAAGCGTGGATTATTTGCTCAACCGCCGTCCTGCCAACGCCAAAGCGCGGCTAGATGCGATTGCGGCAAAAATGGGCTTGCATGGCGATTGGGCGTTTCCCGAGCAAAATCATCGCGCGGGCGGCGTGTCGGTGTTGCGCTTGTTTCAGGCGGATTATTTGCGTACCACGTTGTTGATTTGGTTAGCATTTATCACGGTTACTGCAGCGTATTACTTCATCAGCTCGTGGACACCTGCGCTGCTGGAAGAAGCAGGCATGAGCAAGGCAAAAAGCCAAACTGTGGGCATGGCAATTTCCATTGGCGGCGCGGCGGGTTCGCTGCTGTTTGGCTTTTTGGTGAGCCGCTGGGGCGCACGCACGATGTTGATAGCGTTTGCAGGCTTAGCAGCGGCTGCGGTATGTGCATTTGTACCCGCCACGGCGAATTTGTCGCTGGCTTTAGTGCTGGCGGTGGTGTTGGGCGCGTTGTCCAATGGCTGCATCGCGGGCTTGTACACCATTAACCCTGCGCTGTGGGAAGCGGATTTTCGCAGCACGGGCGTTTCCGTGGCGATTGGCGTGGGGCGGATTGGCTCTATGACTTCGCCTGTGTTGGTGGGAATGCTGCTGGATGCAGGTTGGCAAAAAAATCAATTGTATTTTGGCTCGGCGATTGTATTGCTGTTGGCAATGGCGGCGGTGGCTGGGTTGAAACAGCGCGTGTAGTTGTGAACCATTAAATTAGGCAGCCTGAAAACGAGTTTATGGCGTTTTCAGGCTGCCTATTTATTTGCACAATGGTTATTCGGCGATACTTAAAGCCTTGCAAAATAAAGTTTACCGCCACTGTGTTACCAATACCCAAAAGGCAGCCTGAAAACGGGCGGAACGAGTTTCAGCGAAGCTAAAACAGATTCACCACATTTTCAGGCAGCCTTTCTCTTTCAAACTACCCCCGCTCCTGCGCCACCGCATTCATATCAGGCTGCGTAACCAAAAGTTCGTCCAGCTCGCCAATCGCGTCCCAATCTTTGTTTGGATAATCCAGCGCATACAAGAAATAGCGAATGCAATTGAGCCGCGCCCGTTTTTTGTCGTCCGATTTAATAATCACCCAAGGCGAGTTTTTATTATGCGTGTGGAAGAACATGGCGTTTTTTGCTTCCGTGTAGGCATCCCAGCGGTCCAGCGATTGCACGTCCACAGGCGACAATTTCCAATGTTTCAATGGGTCGGAATAGCGCGACACAAACCGCCGCAGTTGTTCTTCCCGCGACACCGAAAACCAAAATTTAAACAGATGCACGCCGCTATCAATCAGCATCCGTTCCAATTCGGGCGTTTGCCGCATAAACAGCAAATATTCCTGTGGCGTGCAAAATCCCATCACGCGCTCCACCCCTGCGCGGTTGTACCAAGAGCGGTCAAAAAACACCATCTCGCCCGCCGTGGGCAAATTTTGAATATAACGCTGAAAATACCATTGCCCACGTTCCACTTCCGTAGGTTTTTCCAACGCCACAATACGCGCGCCGCGCGGGTTCAAATGCTCCATAAACCGCTTAATCGTGCCGCCCTTACCTGCCGCATCGCGCCCTTCAAACAAGCTCACAATCCGCTGCCCGCTGTCTTTCACCCAGCTTTGCACTTTCAACAGCTCAATCTGCAATTTCTCTTTTTGTGTTTCATACACGCGGCGACTCATCCGCTCATCATAAGGATAATCCGCAGGCAACGGCGCGCGGTCGTTATCCTCTTGCGACACCGCTCCCCGATATTTCATTACTGCCTCTTCAAACACTTTCAAACTATCTTTTTTATCCCCCAAATCCACTTGCTCAAACGGTTGCAATTGATGGCTAACAGGCATAACGAAACTCCTTACAAAAATGGTTAAACAAAAAAACTACACATCACTACAATCTCATTTTAACGAAAACTAACAAACCAAGTTACCCCAAAGCCCAAAAAAATTTGCGCCAGCGCAAAAATACAACAAAAAAACTGCCCAGCCGTCCCATAAAACAACACTTCAAGGCAGCCTGAAAACGCTTTTTCGCTTTTCAGGCTGCCTATGCGTGTTCCCATTGGCTTTAGAACCTGCATTCACTATTTTCATAGGCATCTTTTATGACATAAAAGCGTGGATACAAGGCAAAAAGCACAGCAAGGTTGAACACCTTGCGAGCATTTTTAACGTAGTAGCCGCGTTTTTATGTCATAAAAGATGCCTATGAAAATAGTGAATGCAGGTTCTTATTTTCACGTTTCATTTGCACCACCACGCCACGCGCAGCGCATGATTTATCCTGCTTACAATCAACATCGCCGCCCAAAGGCAGACCGCGTAGCGAAGTTGCGTAGCTAAAAAGCATTTCCCGTTTTCAGGCTGCCTCCCCCCCCTACGCGTAAAGAAACGTTAAACCCACCATTTCTGCATCCCATTTGCTTTAAACCCATTTTACCTGCCCCCAAATGGGCAGCCTAAATGTGATAGAATCCGCCCCATTTGTCGCAAATCAGCGCACAAAAGCGCAACAAAGGAAACCCATCTAATGCTAACCAAAATCGCCAAAAAAATCTTCGGCAGCCGCAACGACCGCCTGCTCAAACATTACCGAAAAATCGTCTCCAAAATCAACAGCCTGGAAGACCAAATCAAAGCACTCAGCGACGAACAACTGCAAGCCAAAACCGCAGAATTCAAACAACGTCTCGCTAACGGCGAAACCCTAGACGACATCCTTCCCGAAGCATTCGCCGTTTGCCGCGAAGCCTCATCGCGCATCCTGGGCATGCGCCATTTTGATGTCCAACTCATCGGCGGCATGGTGCTGCACGACGGCAAAATCGCCGAAATGCGCACAGGAGAAGGCAAAACCCTTGTTGGCACGCTGCCCGTTTACCTGAACGCCCTGTCAGGCAAAGGTGCGCACGTTGTAACCGTGAACGACTACCTCGCCGAGCGCGACGCAGGCATCATGCGCCCGCTGTACAACTTCCTCGGATTGAGCGTGGGCGTTATTTTGAGCAATATGGATTCATTCCACCGTCAACAAGCCTACGGCAGCGACATCACCTACGGCACCAACAACGAATTTGGCTTTGACTACCTGCGCGACAACATGGTGGATGACATCTACAACAAAGTCCAACGCGAGCTTAACTTCGCCGTGGTGGACGAAGTGGACAGCATCCTGATTGACGAAGCGCGCACGCCGCTCATCATTTCAGGGCAAGCCGATGACAACATTGAGCTGTACCAAATCATGAACCAAGTGCCCGCCCATCTCACGCCGCAAGAAAAAGAAGACAGTCCCGAAGGCGATTACTGGGTGGACGAGAAAAATATGCAAGTCGTGTTATCCGAGCAAGGGCACGAACACGCCGAGCAAATTCTCACCCAACTGGGCTTGCTGCAAGAAAACGAATCGCTTTACGCCTCAAACAACATCATGCTGATGCATCATCTGATGGCAGCATTGCGCGCCCACACCCTATTCCATCGTGATCAACATTATGTAGTGAAACCCAACGAAGAAGGGCAGCCTGAAATCGTGATTGTGGACGAACACACAGGACGCTTGATGGACGGGCGCCGCTGGTCAGACGGCTTGCACCAAGCGGTAGAGGCCAAAGAAGGCGTGGAAGTGCAAAAGGAAAACCAAACCCTTGCCAGCATCACCTTCCAAAACTACTTCCGCCTCTACACCAAACTCTCGGGCATGACAGGCACGGCAGACACCGAAGCCTACGAATTCCAATCCATTTATGGCTTGGAAACCGTCATCATCCCCACCAACAAACCCATCCAGCGCAAAGACTTCAACGACCAAATCTTCCGCACCGCCGAAGAAAAATACGAAGCCGTTATCAAAGACATCAAAGACTGCTACGAGCGCGGGCAACCCGTGTTGGTGGGCACAACCACGATTGAAAACTCCGAACTGGTGTCGCATTTGCTCAAACGCGAAGGCTTGCCACACAACGTGTTGAACGCCAAAGAACACGAGCGCGAAGCCCTAATCGTTGCCCAAGCAGGCAAACCCAAAATGATTACCGTCGCCACCAACATGGCAGGTCGCGGCACCGACATCGTGTTGGGCGGCAATGTGCAACACCAAGCCGATGCCATTCGCGCCGATGAAACGCTCACCGATGAACAAAAACAAGCGCAAATTCAAGCCTTGGAAGATTCGTGGGAAGCTGAACACAAAGCCGTGGTGGAAGCAGGTGGTTTGCACATCATCGGCACAGAACGCCACGAAAGTCGCCGCATTGACAACCAATTGCGCGGACGCGCAGGGCGACAAGGCGACCCAGGGTCAAGCCGATTCTATCTATCGTTTGAAGACCCGCTATTGCGCCTATTCGCACTTGACCGCGCCGCTGCTATTCTCAATCGCCTTGCACCTGAACCGGGGGTGGCAATTGAAGCCAACATTTTGACGCGCCAAATTGAAAACGCCCAACGCAAAGTGGAAGGGCGCAACTTTGATATGCGTAAGCAAGTGTTGGAATACGACGACGTAGCCAACGACCAACGCCGCGTGTTGTACCACCAACGCAACGAAATTTTGGGCAGCAAAGACATCAGCGAATTGGTGAAAGAATGGCGTGCCACCGTGATTGGCGGCATCGTAGATATGTATATGCCTGCCGACAGCATGGAAGAGCAATGGGACATTCCCGCCATGATGGCAAAATTGGCAGGCGAGTTTAATGTTCATGTGGACGTTTCAGGCTGGCTCAAAGAAGACAACACGCTGGAAAACGAAGACGTGAAAGAGCGCGTGTTGGCACAAGTGGATGCTGAATACCAAGCCAAAAAAGACTTGGTGGGCGATGAAATATTTAGCAATTTTGAGCGCAGCGTGGTGTTGCAAGTGGTAGACACACAATGGCGCGAACACTTGGCAGCGATGGATTATTTGCGCCAAGGCATCGGCTTGCGGGGCTACGCGCAAAAAGACCCCAAACAGGAATACAAGCGCGAAGCCTTTGCCATGTTCCAAAATCTATGGAACAACATCCAATACAACGCCACATCCATTTTGGTGAGCGCGCAAATCCAGCCGCACCAACCCGAGCCAGAAACCATCAGGCAGCCTGAAAACGCTGCGCCCCAAGCATGGTCAAACGTGGAAAATGGTGCATTTGACCCCGCCAACCCAACTGAAGAAGACAAACAATACTTCCCCGATGCGTTGGAAGCACGTGGCATCACCACCCACCGCAACGACCCCTGCCCTTGCGGCAGCGGCTTAAAATACAAACAATGCCACGGACGATTGGTGTAAGCCAATCAAGCTGTTGATGGTTTTCAGGCTGCCTATATTGCTTGTGCTAAGGCAGCCTGAAAATGGAATAGGCTCCCAAGATTTTCTTGGGAGCTTTATTTGTTTTGTACTTTGATAGATAGGGGAATTGTAGTCTGCTTGCATGACGAGCTTGAACTGGTTTTCAGGCTGCCTCAAATGATAGCCCACAAAAAAACCACCCTTAACGGGTGGCTTTTTATTCTTGAATCATTTTTTATGGATTCGCAAATAATCCAATGTTTTCAACTCCGCAATCGCAGCCGCTAATGCCGCATGCGCCTTGGCTTGTGCCTCGCTATCGTTAGATTGCTTCGCACTCGCCAAGCATTCTTGCGCTGCACGTTTTGCCTCTTCTGCGCGAGCCGTATCCAGCTCGGTGCTGCGAACAGCAATATCCGCCAGCACCATTACCTTATCAGGCTGCACTTCCAATACACCGCCTGATACAGCCACCAACACTTCTTCGCTAGAATTGGGCACAGTTAAACGCAAAGCACCTGGACGAACTAAGCTCATAATTGGCTCATGTCGCGGATAAATGCCAAGCTCACCACTCACTGTTGGCACAACCACAAAACTGGCTTCGCCTGAGTAGATATGCTCTTCATTGCTGACTACTTCTACGCGCATGACACTCATGCCCATCTCCTTAGTTTAAGGTTTTTGCTTTCTCAACGGCTTCTTCAATACCGCCTACCATGTAGAAGGCTTGCTCAGGCAAGTGGTCATATTCACCGTTTAGAATGGCTTTAAAGCCAGCAATTGTGTCGCGCAAAGAAACGTATTTACCAGGAGAGCCTGTAAACACTTCGGCAACATGGAACGGCTGCGACAAGAAGCGTTGAATTTTACGCGCACGCGCCACAGTCAATTTATCCTCATCAGACAATTCGTCCATGCCCAAAATGGCAATAATATCGCGCAATTCTTTGTATTTTTGCAATGTTGCTTGCACACCGCGCGCCACATCATAATGCTCTTGTCCCAATACCATAGGATCAAGTTGGCGAGAAGTGGAATCCAACGGATCAACCGCAGGATAAATACCCAACGATGCAATATCACGGCTTAACACAACTGTTGCATCCAAGTGTGCAAATGTTGTCGCAGGCGATGGGTCAGTCAAGTCATCAGCTGGCACATACACGGCTTGAATAGAAGTGATTGAGCCAGTTTGCGTAGAAGTAATACGCTCTTGCAAGCGCCCCATTTCCTCTGCCAAAGTAGGCTGATAACCCACCGCAGAAGGCATACGACCCAACAGCGCAGATACTTCCGTACCTGCAAGCGTGTAGCGATAAATGTTATCCACAAAGAACAAGACATCGCGACCTTTGCCGCCCTCATCTTTTTCATCACGGAAATGCTCCGCCATGGTAAGACCTGTCAAAGCAACGCGCAAACGGTTACCAGGTGGTTCATTCATTTGACCATAAACCATCGCCACTTTATCTAACACGTTAGACTCTTTCATCTCGTGGTAGAAGTCATTACCTTCACGAGTGCGTTCACCCACGCCAGCAAATACAGATAAACCACTATGCGCTTTGGCGATGTTGTTAATCAACTCCATCATGTTTACGGTTTTGCCTACGCCTGCACCACCGAACAAGCCCACTTTACCGCCTTTGGCAAAGGGGCAAAGCAAATCAATCACTTTGATGCCTGTTTCCAGCAATTCTGTTGCGCTGGATAGCTCATCAAATTTAGGCGCAAGTTGGTGAATAGCGCGCGTATGGGTAGCATCAATTGCACCTGCCTCATCTACGGGCTTGCCCAATACATCCACAATGCGTCCCAAAGTGGCAGTGCCCACGGGAACGGTAATCGGGGCGCCAGTATTTTCTACTGCATAGCCACGTTTCAAACCATCTGTTGCACCCATTGCAATGGTACGCACAACACCATCGCCCAGCTGTTGCTGCACTTCAAGTGTCAAATCAACATCAACCAGTTTCAGTGCATCGTAGATATGGGGAATTGCATCCCGTGGAAATTCAACGTCCACCACAGCACCAATAATTTGTACGATTTTGCCTTGGCTCATTATCGCATCCTAACCTTGTTTGGGCATTTTCAGGCTGCCTTATACGGCTGCTGCACCTGCCACAATTTCTGACAATTCTGTAGTAATCGCTGCTTGACGCGATTTGTTGTACACCAAGCGAAGCTCTTTAATGGCGTTGCCTGCGTTATCGGTAGCGGCTTTCATTGCCACCATTCGCGCAGCTTGTTCTGCCGCCATGTTCTCGCTTAATGCCTCATAAACCACAGACTCTAAATAGCGTCTAACCAAATATTCCAACACAGCAATTGGGCTTGGTTCATAGTGATAATCCCAATTTCGCTGCTTGCTATCATCTTCATGAAACACAGATTCGCCAATGGGCAACAAAATCTCTGAGCGTGGCTCTTGTTTCATGGTGTTCACAAAATGAGAGCTTACCAAATGAATCACATCCAATTGATGCTGCTCATAACGCTGGAAAATTTCCGTTAATGCACCCAGCATGGTTTCCATTTTAGGCGTGTCGCCCAAATTGGTTACGCTAGCAATCACATTCAAGCCGACGCGCTGGCAAGCCAACAAACCCTTGCTGCCTAGACATACAATCTCAACATCAATGTTTTGCTCTTGATATTTCTGAACCTGTGCAAAGAATTTTTTCAGAACGTTCGCATTCAAACCACCGCACAAACCCTTGTCTGTTGTAATCAAAATAAAGCCAACACGTTGTTTGATTTTATGTTCTTCCAACAATTTAATGCCATGATCTGCCTGCGTTTGCGCCAAGCGATTCATTACCAAACGAACCGTATCCGCATAAGGACGCGCAAGGCGCATACGTTCTTGAGTCTTCCGCATTTTAGAGGTTGATACCATTTGCATCGCGCGTGTGATTTTTTGCGTATTTTGCACACTGCGAATTTTGGTAAGAATCTCTTTTCCAACTGCCATTTTAAGACTCCCTCTTTACTCTATTTTCAGGCTGCATAGCTATATGACGTTTTGAAAGTTTTCATTGCACCTTCCAAAACTTGTTCGCTCTCGTCAGACAACGCACCTGATTCATTGATTGTGTTTAATGTATCAGGATGTTGTGTGCGAACATAGTTCAAAAATTCCGCCTCAAAAGCCAATGCTTTGCTAACAGGAACATCTGAATATGAGCCATTGTTAATTGCCCACAAAGTCAAAGCCATTTCTGCCGTGCTCAATGTATTGAATTGTTTTTGTTTCATCAATTCAGTAACCACTTCGCCATGTTGCAACTGCTTACGCGTTGCCTCATCCAGATCGGAAGCAAATTGAGCAAACGCCGCCAATTCACGATATTGAGCCAATGCCAAACGAATACCGCCACCCAGTTTTTTGATGACTTTAGTTTGCGCTGCACCGCCTACACGAGATACCGAAATACCTGCGTTAATAGCGGGGCGAATACCCGAGTTAAACAAGTCAGTTTCCAAGAAAATCTGACCATCGGTAATGGAAATTACGTTAGTTGGCACGAATGCAGATACATCCCCCGCCTGCGTTTCAATAATAGGCAAGGCAGTTAAAGAACCTGTTTTGCCTTTTACTTCGCCGTTAGTCAGCTTTTCAACCTCATCGGCATTGATACGCGCAGCGCGTTCCAATAAGCGAGAGTGCAAATAGAACACATCGCCAGGGTAAGCTTCGCGACCAGGCGGACGGCGTAGCAGCAAAGAAATTTGGCGATAAGCAACAGCTTGCTTAGACAAATCATCATAAATAATCAAAGCATCTTCGCCACGGTCGCGGAAATATTCGCCCATGGTGCAGCCTGAATAAGGTGCGATGTATTGCAATGCTGCTGCTTCCGATGCGGTTGCCGCCACAACAATCGTATGTTCCATTGCGCCATGTTGTTCCAACTGACGCACAACGTTGGCAACAGAAGATGCTTTTTGACCTACTGCCACATAAATACAAATAACGCCGGTACCTTTTTGGTTCACAATCGCATCTAGCGCAACAGCTGTTTTACCTGTTTGACGGTCGCCAATAATCAATTCGCGCTGGCCACGACCAATAGGCACCATGGAATCAATGGCTTTCAAACCCGTTTGCATAGGCTGATCAACAGATTTACGCGCAATCACACCTGGTGCAATTTTTTCAATTGGCGCAGTCAATGTTGCGTTAATCGGCCCTTTGCCATCAATGGGCTGACCCAACGCATTGACAACGCGACCTACCAACCCGCGACCAATCGGCACTTCCAAGATGCGACCTGTGCATTTCACTTCATCACCTTCTTTGATGTGCTCGTATTCGCCCAGTACAACAGCACCAACCGAATCGCGCTCCAAGTTCATCGCCAAACCAAATGTATTATTGGGGAACTCCAACATTTCCCCTTGCATCACATCTGATAAGCCATAAACGCGCACGATACCGTCAGTAACTGAAATAACTGTACCGCGCGTTTTTTCTTCAGCGCGCGTATTCAATTTTTCAATTTTAGCTTTCAGCAAATCGCTGATTTCAGCAGGATTAATCTGCATGAAATCCTCCTAATTTGTCAGAGTCGTATACAGATTTTGCAATTTACCCTGTATAGACAAATCTAATATTTTGTCGCCCACAACCACTTTTACACCACCAATCAATTCTGGTTCGGTAACAAATGTGGCTTGCAAACCAACATGAAAATGCTGCTCTAAATCACTAATGATTTTGGCACGCTGACCTTCGCTCTTAACATCATAAGCAGTGTAAACAATCGCTTGTTTGGTATTGTTTTTTGCCAAAAAAAGCGTTTTGTACTGTTCAAAAATTTCAGGCAACACAGTCAATCGTCTTTCAACTGCAACCACATCAATAAAATTCTTAAACTCTGCGTTTTTCACTGCCTCGCAACCAGTTAACAATTTAATCAGTTGCAATGCTTTTTCAGAATCGCTTAAATCAACTGAACCAATTAAGCTAGCTACTTTGGGTTGCTGAACCAGCCAAGCCAGCTGTTCTAACCCGCTTAACCACAATTCAAATTGCCCTTTTTCTTGAGCCAATTCAAACACGGCTTTTGCATAAGGGCGAGCAACAGTTGCATACTCTATCATAAGGTTACAGCTCCTGTTTTAAGGCACCCAACATTTGAGCATGCTGTTTCTCATCCACTTCGCGACGCAAAATAGATTCAGCACCTTTAACAGCCAAAGCAGCCACCTGCTCGCGCAATGCTTCGCGCGCACGATTGATTTCTTGCTCAGCGTTTGCTTTTGCTTGCTCTGTGATATTTGCTGCTTCGGTTAGGGCTTGCGCTTTGGCATCTTCCACAATTTGTGCAGCACGCTTTTCTGCGTTGGCTACGATTTCAGAGACTTGATTGCGACCTTCGGTTAAGAGCTCTGCAACTTTCTTTTCAGCCTGCTCAAAATCGCTTTTTCCGCGCTCAGCAGCAGCCAAGCCCTCGGCGATTTTATCAGCGCGTTCATCCAATGCTTTTGCAATCGGCGGCCACACAAATTTCATGGTAAACCAACATAAAAGCAAAAAGACAATGACTTGCGCAATTAAGGTTGCATTTAAATTCACTTTACCTGCCCTCTTGTAGGGGTTAATCAAACAAATCGGTCGCGTTTATTATGCAGCACCGAAAGGATTAACGAAGGCAAACAACAAGGCAATTGCAACACCAATCAAGAATGCAGCATCGATCAAACCTGCAATCAAGAACAATTTGGTTTGCAATGGACCAATCAATTCAGGTTGGCGCGCAGATGATTCCAAATATTTAGAACCTACCATAGCGATACCGATTGACGCACCCAAAGCGCCCAAGGCAACGATCAAACCACATGCGATAGCAATTAAGCCCATAGTTACTACTCCTATTGATAAAAAACAACGAAAAGAAAAGGTTAATGATGGTCGTGCGCTTGCCCGATATAAACAAACGCCAACGCCATAAAAATAAACGCTTGCAAAGTAATCACGAGAATATGGAAGATTGCCCACGCCAATCCCGCGATAATATGGAATACAAACAATATTGGATCAATCAAGCTAACGCTGCCAGTAGATGCCCACGCACCGCCTAGCAAGGCAATCAGCAAAAATACCAACTCACCTGCATACATATTGCCAAACAGCCGCATACCATGCGAAACCGTTTTAGACAAAAATTCCATAATGTTTAACAGCAAATTGGCGGGCGCAAGTTTTGCACCAAATGGCGCAGCAACCAATTCATGCCCCCAGCCGCGTAATGTTTTGATTTTGATGCTGTAATAAATACACATCAGCAAAACGCTAATAGCAATCGCCAAAGTAACGTTCAAATCTGCGGTGGGCACAACACGCAACAGCGCATGATGTTCGCCCGTCATGCCTTGGAATGCGAGTGGAAACATATCCACAGGCAGCATATCCATAGCATTCATCAGAAAAATCCACACAAATAACGTCAAACCAACAGGCGCAACGGCTTTGCGTGATTTTTCATCGGATATGATGCTTTTGCACATATCATCCACAAATTCAAACAGAATTTCTACGGCAGCCTGAAAACGCCCCGGCACGCCAGATGTGGCGCGTTTTGCTGCGCGATAAAGCAGAAAACTACCCAACACACCCAAAACAATACTGAAAAATAGCGAATCTATATTGATGAACGAGAAATCAGCGATATTTTTCAGCCCTTGTCCTTCGGTTACATCAGATAAGCTCGTCAAATTTTGTAAGTGGTGTTTGATGTAATCGGCAGGGGTTATAGATTCACTTGCCATAACGATGAACTTTCAAAAATAATAATAAAACCAAATGACTAACGCTCAACAAGCCAACAAAATAGGGCAAAAATTGTATTTCGCGATAGAGCGCGAACGATGCCACCATTAAAGCCAGCGCCAGTATTATTTTTAAACCTTCCGACAGAATAAATCCCAAGCCCGCCCATTCTTGCGAACGCGAAAAATTTAAAATTAGTACCGAAAAAAATGTGGGAACTAAATAAGAAAACCCACCCAACCATAGGGATAAGGCAGCCTGAAAACCGCCAATGATGTAAGCAATAAAGCCAAGCGCAAGGGTTACAGCCAACTGAATGCCAACTATTTTGAACATACTTTTCCCATTGCGTTTCACAGCGGCGAAATGTAATCAAATCGCGAAGAAGTGTCAAGCTGAATTAACAAATCGTGTGTATGTGTAATGATGGTTTTTCAGGCTGCATCTAAACAACAGAGGCAGCCTGAAAATGGATTGTGCCGATTATTTAGCGGCTGATGCAGCAGAAGCAGCAGAGGCTTCTTTCATGGCATTTTGCGCGGCGTTATCACCCCAAACGGCAGGGTATTTGTAACCAGCAAAACGTTGCGCTGCATATTGTTTGAATTCGTCTGAATTGTAAGCAGCGGTTACATCTTGCACCCATTTGCTGTCTTTATCAGCCGTGCGCACGGCAGACCAGTTCACATAAGCGAAGCTAGGCTCTTGGAACAAGGCTTCGGTTAAATTCATACCGCTTGAAACAGCGTAGTTGCCATTTACAATAGCAAAATCAACATCTTGACGACTGCGCGGCAAGTTCGCCGCTTCCATTTCTACTAATTTAATATTCTTAGTATTTTCCGCAATGTCGGCTTTGGATGCTTTGAGCGGGTCAATATTGTCTTTCAACTTAATCCAGCCCAATTCGTTCAACATCACCAAAGCGCGGGCAAAGTTAGACGGATCATCAGGCACAGAAACAGTGCTGCCGTTTTTAACTTGATCAATCGCCGTTAGTTTGCCTGAATACAAGCCCAAAGGCGCAGTCGGCACTTGGAACACTTCGGTTAAATCCAAATTGTGCTCGGCTTTAAAGCCATCCAAATAAGGCTTGTGCTGGAAAACGTTGATGTCAATCGCGCCTTCGGCAAGTGCTTTGTTTGGCGTAACATAATCGGGGAATTCGGTGAGCGTAACTTTGTAGCCCTGTTTTTCCAGCATGGGTTTGATTTTATCGGTAACCATCGTGCCGAAATCGCCAGGCGTAGTGCCAAATTTGATTTCTCTTTTTTCTGCGGCAGGCGCGGCTGAGCCTGATGCGGATGAAGCAGGCGCAGAGTTGCCACCTTGTCCGCAAGCCGCCAAGGCAAAGGCGATTGCGCTGGCGAGTGTGAGTTTGCTTAATGTGGTCATGGTTTGTCTCCTAATGTGAGTAAATTATTTTCAGGCTGCCTTTGGGGTGAGGCAGCCTGAAAACGGTTGCAATGCTGCGCCAAACAAAACCAGCGCAGCGATAAAAACTAACTTGGGCAGCCTAAAAACTATTCTTCAATTTCCCAATCTTGTTCCGTGTATTCAACATGGTCGCCAAAGGGGCGATCATTATGGGTACGCTCACGGTCAAACGTATTCAAAAACGCCATCAATTCCGCATTGCTAACAGGCTCGTGGCGCAAATCATCCACTGAAAAACCTTCAGCATAATGGCTTTCGTAAACAGGTTCGGCAGCCTGAAAAAGCTCCGCGCGCTGTTTTACAAACTTTTGCCAGCTCTCATCCAGCAGCTCTAACAACATCCCATGTTCTTGAATAAACGCAGATAGCTGCTCTTCGCTAGCTTCTGGCTGCCAACAGCGCAATCGTTTTAGCATCATGGTTAAGTTTTCCTATTAAAAAGGCGAAAACGTGAGAATACATAAAATCATGATAAAATTACAACAGCTAAACAGAACAAACGTGAAAATATTGCAGCTGCAAGGCGTTATCTGTTAAAGTGTATCAGTTTCCCTGCTATTAGCGGGGATGAATTTTTACTTAAAATTAAAATTAGAAGCAAGGAGTCGCTATGGATGATCCAATAATGCTCGGTATTATTGCCGTGGCAGTATTGGCGGTGCTTGGCATCGTTTTCTTGAAAGGCAAGCAAAAACCGCAAGCAGACAAGAAAGGCAGAAAATCAAGCAGCGCACGCAGCAGCCGCCACGCAGAGGCGGATGACGAAGACGACGATTCGGCAGAAACCACGGAACACGACAACATGGATTGGGACACCGTTGCCACAACCAATGTTGTGGACGACACCAAAGTTTCCGTGCAAGACGTGGACGCGCTTACCGAGTTCAATGTATACAAACAATTCGGTTATTTTGACAAAGCCGCGGAATCACTTTCTGCCTACCTTGCTAAAACGCCTAAACGCGACCCCGAACTGGCTGGCGAACTTGTTGAACTATGGCTACAAGCCAAAAATGTTGATGCCGCCACTGAAGCCTTAACGCAATATCAAGACACGCTTTCTGAAGAACAAATTACGCAATTTGTTAAAGAAGGCTTGGCGATTGACGAAAATCACCTAGGTTTGCGCGTATTGGCTGAAAACAAACTGGGCTGGAGCGTTAAGAAAACCGCCGAAGAGATTGGCGAAAAAACAGGTTTGGGCTTGGAAGAAGCCAAACCCGTTCAACCTGTTCGCAGCAAGAAAAAAGAAGCAGAAACCGAGAAAAAACGACCACACAAACCTTTGGTTGCTGGGCGCGGCGTGATTTCAGGCGTAAGCACTGATGAAAAAGGTGCGGTATTGGCATTTATGGAACCCGAGCAAAGCGTAAAACTATTGAAAAACGTTTTAAGCTACGATGCAGCGGTTAAATACATGAATAAAGCCATCCGCAAATCAGATAAACCTGCTTCTTTGTTGATTGATGCGTTATCGCTGGATTATCGCGCCAAAAATATCAACGGTTTCGCAGGACATTTGTGGAATCTATATTACAGCTTAGGACAATATGGCCGCCAAGTGAAAGAACGCATGCTTGGCTGGGGTTATACATTAGGACAACACCCCGTGTTTGACCGCCTAGAAGCCGCACCCAATGAAGCTGCTTTACGCGATTTGGGCATCCAACAAGGATGGATTGATGGAGGCAGCCTGAAAAAAGCGCGTTACCAAGCTCTTGTAACCGAAAAAGCAGATGTCAATGCCGAACCAAGAACCGCTACTGAGCGCATCTTGAAAGAAGCAGAATCCTTGTTGATGTATGGTCAATTAGACAACTCAATGGAATTGCTGGAAAACGCCATTGTTGAGTATCCGCAAGAATCACAGCTTTATATCACCTTGTTTGACTTGTATGAACGCGCAGAAGAATGGACTCGCTTGGAAAATCTCTTGCAAGAATTGCGTCCAAAAGTTCAAACATTACCTGAGGAAGTAGTGTTGGCAATGAGCCAACTGCTACAACGATTTAGTAACGGCTCATTCGGACATTAATAAAATGAATCATGACTTACCCCACGTAAAAACGGTGAAGTTGTTGTTTGTAGCTATGGACGACCAGCAACAAGCCATGTTCAAGATGGCATTTAAAATGCACAACACAACCAACTACGAAGTAATCAGCGCAAATTCTGGTGAAAAACCTGAGCTGGTTATCGTAGATGGTGATGGTGCAAATGGTTTGGCGACTTGGCAAAAAGCGAAAAACGACTTTTCAGGCAGCGTTGTGGTGTTTTTCTCAAAATCTCCACCTGCTGTAACAGCTCCCTATCTTCCCAAGCCCATTAAATTTGATTCACTCTTTTTGAATCTGCGCAATCTATTGCAAGGTAATGGCATTTGGGTTGTTCGCCCCAATATGGCAAACACAGGAACAGCAGCGCCTTCGCATAATGTTAGCACGCAAACGCAACCTAATCGTTCAGCTTCGGCTAATCGTTCCAGCGAAGTAACCATTCCTCGCTTTGATCCTCGTGTTGGTATCTTGGGCTCATTCAGAGAAATTTTGGCGCATCAACGCAATACCGCTCTTTTGGTTGATGAAAAGCCTATTTTGGCGATATTCCCTTCTACGCAGCGCGTGTGGATTGCCGTTCCTCCTGAGCAACTGCGCGATTTATGCCGCCAAGAGCGTCCCAATATCAAACTCAAAAACATCCCAGATGAAAACAACATCCAAGACCGCGCCAATGCAACGGTTACATCTACCATGTGGCAAGTAGCATTATGGACAGCGAACGGACGTCTGGTGCATCCAATCAATCCCAATACTGTTTTCAAATTAAAAAGCTGGCCCAATTTAACGCGTCTAACGCCCTTGCCAGAAGCCATGCGTTTATCAGCATTCTTAACCAAAACATCGGTTAGTTTAAATATGCTTTATAAATTGATGCCTTTGGATATGGCGGATATTTTGAACTATATCGCCGCAACGTATCTGACAGATTATTTGGAAATTACGCAACAAGTGAATGAAGCGCCAAGTGCACAATCTGCCACTCGCGCAACTGTGAACACATCTGCAACACCACGTCCAGAACAAATACGTGCTGCGCGCGCAAACGAAGCACATACACAGCAAAAAACAGGCGGTCTATTGAGCCGTCTCATGAAAAAATTGCTGAATAAATAATGAATGAGGGATTACTATGCTGATAGAAAATAAAATCATCTTTACAGGCCCCGTAGGCGTTGGCAAAACAACCGCCATCGCTGCCTTATCCGATGAACCACCCATCCAAACAGATGCTAGCGCATCCGATATGACAGCCGTACGCAAAGGCTATACTACTGTTGCCATGGACTATGGTTTAATTCAATTAGATGAAAATACCAAAATCCATTTATACGGTACACCTGGGCAAGAACGATTTGACTTTATGTGGGACATTCTAAGCCAGGGTAGTATGGGCTTGATTTTGCTGCTGGATAATACCCGTGGTAACCCATTAAAAGATTTGAAATTCTTTCTAGATTCTTTTGCAGATTTGCTGAAAACCGCCCCCTTGGTGGTTGGTGTAACCAAAATGGATATTCGCGCCGTACCTGGTATTGATGTTTACCAAAAATACTTGGCACAAAATGGTTTCAATGTGCCTGTATTTGAAGTTGATGCGCGTAACGAAGAAGATGTAAAACAACTTGTTACGGCTATGCTCTTTCAAATTGACCCAGGTTTAGAGGTGTAACATGGAATCGACTCTTTCATTACAAACAAATTTATACCCACACATCACACCCGCTGGCGCATTCTATGCGATTGCCAACAAAAGTGTGAGTGCCAGTCGCACATTGCTCTCTAATATTTTAAGAGCAGATAGTCAGCAACCCATTACCCAAGAAAAATTATTGGAATGGTCTGAAACGCATGATGTGGAATCGGCATTGAATTTGCTTTATCGCTTGCAACGTCTTGAATTTTTGTATGGTGGCGATACGCCAGAAGAAAACTTTGAGCTACAAGATGATACTTTGGCAAATTTATTGCCGCACTTGTCCGATAGCCAAAAAGCATTGTTGATTGACCATGATGGCTTCTATTTCGCCAACTCTGGTTTTAACCATGAAGCAGCAGAAGAAGTTGCTATTTTAGCCAGCGAAGCTATTCGTTTGTCTGAACGCCATGCTCTTTTGATTAAGAATAATCTGAACATTTATCAAAACGCATGGGGTTTATGCGACCCAACAGGGCAAAGCGAATTAACCTTCTTCCCCATCTATATAAACGAAACCAAATACATTTTGGTAACAGGTGGCACACCACAATTACACAAAGAAGCCTTTGTAACTTTGGTGCGCGCACTTTATAAAACGGTTGAAGCAGCTAATAATTTGGGCGTTGATTTTTAAAATTTGAATTGGACTAATATAAAATGCATGAACAACTTTTAACTTCCGTACTGAGCGACTTAAACAGTTCTTCCGTTGATATTACTGCATCTGCCGTTATTTCTACCGATGGTTTGCCTATCGCGCATCTCTTACCTGCCAACATTGACCCCGATCGCGTTGGCGCTATGTCTGCTGCATTGTTGGCGTTGGGTAATCGCACTACGCAAGAATTGGCTTGCGGCGAATTGGAACAAGTTATTGTTAAAGGCAAGCTGGGCTACACCTTGCTGATTCAGGCTGGTGGCACTAATGTGTTGTGCTTAACAGCCAAAGAAAGTGCGAAACTGGGCTTGATTCTGCTGGATGCGCGTCGCGCAGCGCGTGCAATTGTGGACATCACGAAATAATTAGGTTTGGCTTCTTTATTCGTTTGACAGCCTAGTTTTATTGTGTTCTAATATGCAGCTTACTTGGCCAGATAGCTCAGTCGGTAGAGCAACGGATTGAAAATCCGTGTGTCGGCAGTTCGATCCTGCCTCTGGCCACCAAATATTTAAGCCCAAACTTTTGTTTGGGCTTTTCGTTTATTCTTGAATGGAGTGTTTATGCGTTGGCAAAACAGGGAAGGCAGCAACAATATTGAAGACGCGCGCGGCAGCTCGGGTGGGGGCGGCATGGGCGGTGGCAAACCACTTGGTATTATTGGTTTCATTATTTTGCTGATTGGTGCTTATAATGGGGTGGATTTGAGTGGCTTGGTTGGTGGGGCGAACCAGCTTGGTAATACGCAGCAGCAACAAACGCAGCGTCCGCAATATTCTCAACAAGAGCAGCAGTTGTATAAACTGAGCGCGGTTGTATTGCGTGAAACGGAAAAAGTATGGGGCGCGTATTTCCAGAAAATGGGCAAAACGTATCAAGAGCCTGTGCTACGCATCTATTCTGGTTCTACGCAAACGGGCTGCGGCACGGGGCAAGCCAGCGCAGGCCCATTTTATTGCCCTGCGGATAACAAGTTATACATTGATTTATCGTTTTACAACACGATGAAAAATCAGCTTGGCGCGGAAGGCGACGCGGCGTTTGCTTATGTGATTGCGCATGAAGTGGGACATCATGTGCAAACCATGTTGGGCACGATTGGTAAGGTGCACAGTATGCAGCAGCAAGTGAGCAAAACAGAAGCCAATGCGTTGTCGGTGAAACTGGAATTGCAAGCGGATTGCTATGCAGGAGTGTGGGGGCATTACGCGCAAAAAGATGGTTTGTTTGAAGATGGGGATATTGAAGAAGCTTATGTTGCGGCGGAAGCGGTGGGCGATGATACTTTGCAAAAACGTGCGCAAGGCTATACTGTGCCGCATACTTACACGCATGGCACTTCTGCCGAGCGCAAAAAGTGGTTACAACGCGGTTTGCAAACGGGCGATATTAACCAATGCAATACGTTTGGTGTATAGCATTGTCGCTGGCTATTTTGTTGTGCATCAAAGCAGCCTGAAAAAAGGCAGCCTGAAACCTTTGCAAAACCCCAACAGCAGTCTGAAATCCAAAACGAAAAGGCGGGAGTTTACTGAAAAATATCTGATTAAACAGAGTGTTACTGATTTATCAAAATGTCGGCGAGTCGCCGACGTTCCATCGGTTGTAGGTTTTGCAAAGGTTTCAGCCTGAAAATAAGAAAACCGCTTGGTATCGCCCAAGCGGTTTTTTGTGTTTTGATTATTTCAAGTATTCGTGAACTTTTTCTTGGTAGCCACGCAATACGTTAGCGGAATCGGCAAATTTTTGTTTTTCTTCGGCATCCAAAGGTTGTTCAATGATGCGAACAATGCCGCTGCTGCCGATTACCGCAGGCGTGCCGATGAACACATCTTGCTCGCCGTATTCGCCTTCCACCAATGCAGAAATCGGCAAAATGGCGCGTTCGTTGCGCAAGATGGCGCGGGTAATGCGTGCCAAGCCCATGCCGATGCCGTAGTAGGTTGCGCCTTTGCCTTCGATGATTTTGTAGGCGGCGCGCATTACATCGTAGCGGATTTGTTCCATGCGCTCTTTGCCATTGGGTTGCGCATCAAAATAGGCTTTGATGGATTGCCCTGCGATGGTGGCGGTGCTCCAAGCGGCTAAAATGCTGTCGCCGTGTTCGCCGACCATAAAGGCGTTGATGTTGTGTGGCGCAACGTTGAACTCTTTGGACAACTCGTCGCACAAACGCGCGGTGTCCAACACCGTGCCCGAGCCGATAACGCGCTCTTTGGGGAAGCCTGAGAATTTGTAAGTGGCATACGACAACACGTCCACGGGGTTAGCCGCCAGCAAGAAAATGCCTTTAAAGCCTGTTTTCACCACTTCGCCAACAATTTTGTTGAACACGTTTAAGTTGTTATCAATCAATTGCAAGCGCGTTTCGCCTGGTTTTTGTGGCACGCCTGCGCAAATGGTAACGATGTCGGCATCGGCACAATCGGCATAGCTGCCTGCTTTAACAACGGTTGAAGTAGGACCATTGAACACGCCATGGCTCAAATCATAGGCTTCGGCTTCCACGCGTTTTTCGTTAATATCAATCAGCACCAATTCGTCCACAATGCCTTGGTTGAGCGCGGCATAAGCATAACTCACTCCCACCGCGCCTGTGCCAATCACCACCACTTTATTGCTCACTTTGTTTGCCATTTTATTACATCCTTAAAGTTGTTGAGAAAATTTATCATGCGATTATGATACGCTTATCTTGCTGTTTCAAGCGCATTTTTTGTGATTTGCTTGTGCCACGTCAATCTTATTTGAAACATTGTTTCAATCCGCATCCTGCTTTTTTCCGTTGCTTTTTTTCAGGCTGCCTTTTCTGGCTGTATGTTATATTTCGTAAATTTCGTATCGCTGAAAACATGATGAACCGCCCTGCCCTATTTGCTTTATTGTTACTCACCGCTTGCCAAGCTAACTTACCCGAAACCTTCACCGCGCAAAATCTGCAACTCATTATCTACCACGATAGCTTGGGCAATCGCACCTTGCCCATCGCCCGCCGCGCAGGCGAAAAACGCCAAACCGCTTGGCGCAACTGGCTCGCGGCGCATCGCAACCAATGGCAAAGCGGGCATACCCCTGTTTCGGGCAGCACGCATTGGTGCGCACAATGGCTGGAAAACGGCGCGGAACAGCGCGTGTGCAAGCGACACGATAGCAGCAACGCCCCTGCGCTGGTTTGGTTTGGCAACGGCGTGTTGCGCGATGCGGATGCGATTGACGCGGCGGATAGAATTTGGGCGGGGCGGTTGGCAAGCGAGCAGTCAAAATAGGCAGCCTGAAATCGCTTGCACCCTTGCCCGCGCGATATGAGCGCCATTGCGTGGCGTTGCGCCGCCACACCCACGCTGTGTAGCGTTGCCGTTTGCGCATTAAATGGCTTTTCAGGCTGCCTTTGCACGCCCGATTCGCATCCCAAATAGGCAGCCTGAAAACCGTTTTACCATTCTAGCTTTACTCATTGTCAGGCTGCCTCAACCCACCCACCACAAAGGACACCCCATGACCCTACGCAT
Source organism: uncultured Kingella sp. (assembly GCA_963520365.1). Lineage (GTDB taxonomy): Bacteria > Pseudomonadota > Gammaproteobacteria > Burkholderiales > Neisseriaceae > Kingella_B. The sequence goes on along the minus strand of CAUQQW010000002.1, from coordinate 12,211 downwards.
CGGACAAGGCTACGACGTTCACGCACTCGTGCCCAATCGCCCGCTGATTCTCGGTGGCGTACACATCCCCCATCCCAAAGGCCTGCAAGGACACTCCGATGCCGATGCCCTGCTGCACGCCATCACCGATGCCCTGCTTGGCGCCGCCGCGTTAAACGACATCGGCGCACATTTCCCCGACACCGCCGCCGAACACAAAAACGCCAACAGCCGCGATTTGCTGCGCCAAGCCTATGCCATAGTGCAACAAGCAGGCTGGCGCGTGGTCAATGTGGACAGCACCCTGATTGCCCAACAGCCCAAGCTGCGCCCCCACATCGCCGCCATGCGTGCCAACATCGCCGCCGATTTAGGGCTGCCTGAAAACTGCGTCAACATCAAAGGTAAAACCAACGAAAAACTCGGCTACCTTGGGCGCGAAGAAGCAATTGAAGCGCAGGCGATTGTGTTGCTTGCCGCGCGATAGTTTTCAGGCTGCCCAATCATTTTCGTTTTACCCCCTCCGCCGCGCTTTTTCAGGCTGCCTCCCCTCTTCTTTCCGCGAAAGGTTCCATCATGAAAACACCGCTCTCCGCCATTCTCCTCGCCGCCATTCTCCTCGCCGCCGTCTTGTTTACCGCATCGTGCGGCGAAAAAAACCGTCCACCCGTTAAAAGCCGTCCGCCCGTTATCCGAACCGGGCCGTTCCAATTCAGCTACGCCGATAAAAGGCAGCCTGAAAACGTCCGCAGCGGCGGCGAAGTGCCGCAAATCGCCTTTAACTTTGTTTACGGATACGAAGAAATCCAAGGCGAAAACCTGCAACTGCATTGGCAGGGCAAGATTAACCTGTCGCGGGAAGAAGCCGTCATCATCCAAACTGCCGCGCCCGTGCGCCTGAAAATCGACGATGTGGAATTCGATTTCCGAAAAAACCTCGCCCACAACCCGCAGCACACCCTGTCTAAGGGCGAACACAGCGTCAGCGTGGATTACGAACCTTCGTGGCACGCCGGCTCGGTTGTCGTCAATTTCCTGCCCGCCAGCGAAAAAGCTCGCACACCCGAAGCCCTTGCCGCCGACATCAAAGCCGAAAGCAAAGACATCGTCCGCTTCGCCACGGTTTACCACACAGTCGCTTCCGACGAGCGTGGCTTTCCCATCGACAGCAACCTTGAATACGACGCCATCCTGCCCGTTCCCGCCGACAGCAAAGAGCAAATCATCGTGCTCAATTCCTACGACCTGGTGAACGTGGTGATGCAGCCTGAAAAAGGCGCGCGCATCAAAGCCATCGTCGCCACACCTACCATCGGCACCATCAGCGGCAGCGACGCCCCCGTTTACCGCCTTGACACCGCGCCGCCGGACACCAACTATTTCACCGCAGGCTGCCATTGCATCGGCGGCATCAATCTCTCCTGCAACACCAAAACGCCCAGCTACGAACCCATCCAAAACCTGTCGCAAACCCTGTTTGGCAAACCCGTGGATTACTTCTACCACAGCCGCTATTTCAAACAAGAGTGGTTTGCCAACGAGCGAATGCAAGCAATCAAACAACGCACCGACAGCGAACACCAAAAAGCCTTGGCACAGTGCGGCGGCAGCGAAGCCGTTACCTTCGACCGTAACCCCCTGACCTCGTCCCAAGGCAGCCTGAAAACCGACGATGACAAACCCAGTTGGTTTGCCCGGATGAACGAAGCCGTTCCCGCCCAAGGCTTCAAAGCCTATTACTTCACCCAAGACAGCATCGGCAAGCCCGTCGCCAGCGAAACCGTGTCCCACATCGCCATTAACTACCCCTACGAAACCTTCCACAACATCAACGCCGAAAAATTCGCCGCCCTGTGGGTGGGCAACATCACCGTGCCCACCGACACCCTAATGGATATGCAATACGATTCAAGCTGGGCGGACCTGCGCATCCGCGTGGACGGCAAAATCGTCCACGAACGCACCGTGAAAGACGAGCAAAGCAATCCGAACCAAGCCGAACGCTTTGACCTACCACTCAGCAAAGGCACGCATCGGCTTGAAGTGGAATACATCAACCACTGGCACACCGTCGGCTTCGCCCTGCACCCCCAGCCCAAACAGCTCAACGCCCCCGACAGTGAAGCCCAAGCACTTGTCGACAATCCGAACTACGCCGTTATCCGCGCCGAAGTTTACGAAAGCAGCAAGCTCGACAGCAGCCTGAAAACCGCCCTGCCAAGCAGCGGCAAGCCCGTCGTGCTCCTGCTTAAAAGCTACAATTCCGTTTTCTGGCAGATCGAACGGGGCGACACCGACATCAAAGCCGTCATCATCGAAGACGGCAAAGGCGTCGTGCAGGGCAGCCGCGCCCCCGTATTGCGCGTGAACCGCCTGCCCAACGCCACCCGCACCGCCTACGAGTTCTACCAATACGACCCCGCCGCCATCGGCGCGGGCGACTGGAAAGCGGGCAAAAGCCACAGCAGCCAACAGGACAAGATAGCACCAACCGACTGAGCGCCGTTTAATCAAATCAAAAGACCAAAAGGCAGCCTGAAAACCAAATAAAGCACCGCCGCACCGCCCATCTGCCAAGCAGACGGCGCATCCGAGCATGCTTTATCCGTTTTCAGGCTGCCTCAGCCTTGATTTTTGCCCCGTCTCCCCCATATAGCCCCGCATCCGTTTTAACCAACATTAAAGACACAAAACATGAGCAAAGATTTTTACGAAACACTCGGCGTATCGCGCAGCGCCAGCGAAAGCGACATCAAAAAAGCCTACCGCAAACTCACCATGCAATATCACCCCGACCGCAATTTGGACAACCCCGAAGAAGCGGCGGAAAAATTCAAAGAAATCCAAAAAGCCTACGACATCCTATCCGACCCGCAAAAGAAAGCCGCCTACGACCAATTTGGTCATGCTGCCTTTGAGCAAGGCATGGGCGGCGGCGCAGGCGGTTTTGGCGGCGGTGGATTCGGCGGCTTTGAAGAATTTAGCGGCGGCTTTGGTGGCGCGCAAGGTTTTGATTTTGGCGACATCTTCAGCCAAATGTTTGGCGGCGCAGGCGGTTCACGCCAACCCAATTATCAAGGCGAAGACATCAGCTACCGCGTAGAAATCACGCTGGAAGAAGCCGCCACAGGCGTAAAACGCCAAATCACCATCCCCACCTACGAAGAATGCGACGTTTGCCACGGCTCAGGCGCAAAAGCAGGCACCAAAGCCACCACCTGCTCCACTTGCCACGGCTCAGGCACGGTACATGTTCGCCAAGCCATCTTCCAAATCCAACAAACCTGCCCCACTTGCGGCGGCACAGGCAAGGAAATCAAAGAACCCTGCCTTAAATGCCACGGCGCAGGGCGTGTTAAAGCCAGCAAAACGGTGGAAGTCAACATCCCAGCAGGCATCGACGACGGGCAACGCATCCGCCTCACAGGCGAAGGCGAACCTGGCACACACGGCGCGCCCAACGGCGATTTGTATATTCACGTTTCCGTTGCCGCGCACAAAATATTCCAGCGCGACCCCGAAATCCCCACCGATTTGCATTGCGAGCTGCCCATCAGCTTTGCCACCGCTGCGCTGGGCGGCGAAGTGGAAGTGCCTACGCTGGATGGCAAAGTTAAACTCAACATCCCCGCTGGCACGCAAAACGGCAAAAAAATGCGCGTAAAAGGCAAAGGCGTCAAATCCGTGCGCAGCAGCTTAGTGGGCGATTTGTATTGCCATGTGGTCGTGGAAACGCCGATTAACTTGACCGATCGTCAAAAAGAGTTGCTAGAAGAGTTTGAAACCATTTCCACAGGGCTAGACCGCAGCCAAACGCCGCGGCAGAAAAGTTTTTGGGAGCGTTTGAAAGAGAAATTTGATTAAACAGCAGCAACCAACCGCTTGTGTTCCGCGCAAGCGGTTTTTCATTGGGCAAACCATTAAGGCAGCCTGAAAACGGAATTGCGTGTTTTCAGGCTGCCTATATTGCGAGTTCAACAGGCAAACAAAAAGTCGGGCGCACGCACCCGACTGATGTTTTTGCCGATTAGGCAGCCTGAAACTGCTGCCCGCTCGCTGCCAATTTTTTCAGCACATAATTCAACGCCACGCCATACGCAGGCACGAACAACAGCGTACAAATGGTGAGCTTAAACAGATAATCCACAAAGGCGATGTGTTGCCAGTTTGCCGCCATAAAGGCATCGTCGCTGCCAGCAAAGGCGATGGCGAAAAACAGCAGCGTATCCAGCGCGTTGCCGACAAATGTGGACGCAGTGGGCGCAATCCACCAAGATTTCAGCTGGCGCAATTTGTTGAACACAAAAATATCCATCATCTGCCCAAAAGCATAGGCGGCAAAGCTCGCCAGCGCGATGCGGAACACAAAAAGATTGAAGTGCGCCAACGCATCCCAGCCCACCCAATGCCCTTCGCTGAACAACACGGAAAGCGCGTAGGACAGCAATAGCGCAGGCAGCATCACGAAAAAGATGATGCGGCGGGCAAGCGACTGCCCAAAAATGCGGACGGTTAAATCGGTGGCGAGAAAGATAAAGGGGAAGGTGAGCGCGCCCCATGTGGAATGGACTTCAAAGCCGTTGGGTAGCGTGATGGTGAAGGGGAATTGCACCAGATAGTTGCTGGATGCGATGACGGCGATGTGGAACAACACCAGCCAAAAGAGTGCTTGCGATTTTTGTTTGTCGGAAAAAAGATAGTTTTGCATAAGGTTTCCTAGTTTTGGTTTTGATATAGTTGATTCAACAACAATAATACGGCGTTGCCAGCGCCTTATTTTTATTGCAATCAACTATCAATTATCAACGCGGGAGGGTTACGAACCGCGCGGGGTTAAAAAAGAGCAACCGTTTTCAGGCTGCCGATGAAAGGGGGTGGATTATAGGGAAATTTTGCTTGCGCGTGTTGAGATTTGCTTTGATTTGGAGTGCCCAAGGCAGCCTGAAACGCTGTTTCGCCGCGCCCCAATCAATCTTGCCAACGGCAATCCAGCCGCTCCGTGCCATTGAACACAACGGCCAGCGTTGAGCCAGACGATGCTTCGGGCGGCACGCATCGCGCCACAATGTTTTGCGCGCGGTATTGCACTTCCAATTCCACCGCGCGAATCGGCGCATCGGTAGGCGACAACGTTCGTTGCACGGCTTGCGTGGCAGCAAGCGGCTCGGCGGTTTCGTAGATGGCGATGAGCTGGTGGTTAATCTGCACGGCATGAAGCGTGGCGGGTTCGGCGGTGTTGCGGGTGAGCACGAGTGTGGTGGGCATGGGCGTAGGCGGGAGCGTTGTGGGTTGACAGGCAGCGAGCAAGGCAATGAAAAATAGGCGATATTTCATTTCAGGCTGCCTTTTGCTTACTGGCAATCGTGTTGAAACAGGCGCTCGCGTGCCATCGCTTCAAACGCCGTTCCCTGCCGTCCGTAGTTGGCAAAGGGATGAATCGCAATTCCGCCGCGCGGGGTGAATTCGCCAAACACTTCAATGTATTTTGGATTCATCAGCGCGATTAAGTCTTTCATGATGATGTTCACGCAATCTTCGTGAAAATCGCCGTGGTTGCGAAAGCTAAACAAATACAGTTTGAGCGATTTGCTTTCTACCATTTTCACATCGGGAATATAGCGGATGATGATGGTGGCAAAATCAGGCTGCCCCGTCATCGGGCAAAGGCTGGTGAACTCGGGGCAAACGAATTTCACAAAATAATCGTTATCGGGGTGTTTGTTATCAAACGCTTCCAGTACTTCGGGCGCGTAGGTGGTGAGGTATTGCGTTTTTTGATTGCCCAGCAGCGTGATGCCGCCAAGCTCTTGCGATGAGCGAGACATAGCATTTCCTTTTTGTAAAACGCGTTTTCAGGCTGCCTATGGCTGGTGGCAGCCTGAAAACGAGACGGTGCATTGTAGCAAATATTCGGACAAAACCGCAGCAAGTCCTTTATAATACGCCCAATTTTCCATTCCTTTCAGGCAGCCTGAAACCCATTTTCAGGCTGCCTAAAACATCCTAAAACACGAGAACTTGATTCATGAAATTTATAGATGAAGCCAAAATAGAAGTCTTTGGCGGACGCGGTGGCAACGGCGCAGCCAGTTTCCGTCGTGAAAAATTTGTGCCACGCGGCGGGCCCGATGGCGGCGATGGCGGACGCGGCGGCAGCGTGTTTGCCGTTGCCGATGAAAATGTAAACACGCTGGTGGAATACCGTTTTGTGAAACGCTATCAAGCCAAAAACGGCGAAAAAGGACACGGCAGCGACCGCTACGGCGCAGGCGCGGACGATATTGAACTGCATATGCCCGTGGGCACGCTGATTCGCGATGCCGACACCGATGAAATCGTTGCCGATCTCACCCACCACGGGCAACGCGTGTGCGTGGCAAAAGGCGGCAAAGGCGGCTTGGGCAACATCCATTTCAAATCGTCGGTAAACCGCGCGCCCAAGCAGTTCACCAGCGGCGAAGAAGGTGAAGCGCGCACCTTGCAATTGGAACTGAAAGTGTTGGCAGATGTAGGGCTGCTGGGCATGCCCAACGCGGGCAAATCCACGCTGATTCGCGCCGTGTCCGCCGCCCGCCCGAAAGTGGCGGATTATCCGTTTACCACGCTGCATCCCAATTTGGGCGTGGTTCGCATGGATGAAAACAACAGCTTTGTGATGGCAGACATCCCAGGGCTGATTGAAGGCGCAGCAGAAGGCGCAGGCTTGGGGCATCGTTTTTTGAAACACCTATCGCGCACAGGCTTGCTGTTGCACGTTGTGGATTTAGCCCCTTTTGACGAAAGCACCGACACCGCCGCCGAAGCCTTGGCGATTGTGAACGAGTTGCGCAAATACGACGAAGAGCTGTACGACAAACCGCGCTGGTTGGTGTTAAACAAACTGGATATGCTGGACGAAGAAACCGCGCAACAGCGCACCGCCGATTTTCTGGCTGCCATCGGCTGGGACTACCCCGCCCCCGATGATCGCTTTGCATTTGACATGACCACGCCCAGATTGTTTAAAATTAGTGCCTTAACACACGAAGGCACGCAAGAATTGGTGCAGCAGATTAACCAATACATCAGCGAAAAGAAACGCCAGCTTGCAGAAGCAACTGCTGCCAACAAGCGGCAGCCTGAAATGGATTTGCCAGAAACCAATCGTGATGTGTTTCAGGCAGAGAATTGATTGATTAACTTTGTGAGAGAAAGATTATGAAGATTGTAAAGACTTTGGTGACTATCGGGATTTTGTATGGGGCTTATCATGTGTATAAGACCAATAATTTCACTATTTTGCCCCCAACCGATTCCGATGTGAAAGAAGCCATTCGTGTCGTAGAACCAGAGATGCGAGATACACGCAAAAATTTGCTTACTATCACAGAGGCTTGCAAAAAAATCAAAGGCGGCATGACAGATGCGGTATTTTCTTGCAAAGTAGAATTCTTTTATCGCAGCGACAGCAAAAAAACCCATGTTTCCGATGTGCACATCATTAAGCGCAAAGGCAAATGGATTGCAAAAATACAATAATCCCTTCCCTTGTAACATTTTTCAGGCTGCCTCACCCCACCAGGCAGCCTGAAAACCATTTCCACTCCCCACCATGAACAAACATATCCGCCAAGAAATCTTCGAGCGCCTGCGCGCCGCCAATCCCCATCCCACCACCGAGCTTAATTTTAGCAGCCCATTTGAATTGCTGATTGCTGTGTTGTTGTCGGCGCAAGCCACCGATAAGGGCGTAAACAAAGCCACCGAAAAGCTGTTTGCCGTCGCAAACACGCCGCAAGCGATGCTAGATTTGGGGCTGGACGGCGTGCGCGAGTATGTGAAAACCATCGGGCTGTATCAAACCAAATCCAAACACATCATGCAAACCTGCCGCGCGCTGCTGGAACAGCACGGCGGCGAAGTGCCGCAAACGCGCGAAGAATTGGAAGCGCTGGCAGGCGTGGGGCGCAAAACGGCGAATGTGGTGCTGAACACGGCGTTTAAGCAGCCCGTGATGGCGGTGGACACGCATATTTTTCGCGTTGCCAACCGCACAGGCTTAGCACGCGGCAAAACAGTGCGCGAAGTGGAAGATAAATTGATGAAAAATGTACCCAAAGAATTTTTGATGGACGCGCACCATTGGCTGATTTTGCACGGGCGATACACCTGCAAGGCGCTTAAACCGCAATGCCCAAGCTGCATCATCAACGATTTGTGCGAGTATGGCGCGAAAACATAGGCAGCCTGAAAAGGCTATTTCAGGCTGCCTTGTGCTGGATTTGGTAATCTAAGCTACGCTTGCTTTTATTCAATTAAAATATTCTCACTATAAAACTCCAACACTTCACTACAATCTACGAGCTTTTCTTTTACGTTTAAAAAATTATTATTTTTATCTTTATTTCTTCCCGAGAGAAAAGAAAATTCAATTATTGAACAAATTTCAGCATTATCAATATAGCACCCATCACTATAAATATTATTTTTTATTACTAACCTATCAAAAATTCCACCAGAATATTTTAAATAGTCATGTAAAAAATAACTTTCCCTCCTATTAAAAGTGATGTTAAATTCTTTTTCTATTATTTCTGCAACAGTATTAATATCTAATTTAGATGTATAAGTGATGAAAAAAAATTGTTTCATTTATTCCACCTATTTATTACAGACACAAAATATAAACTGCTCCTTTTGTACCGCAATTTGCTGATGCGGTTGCCTTGGCAACAAGAGACAGCTTGAAAACAATGAAACCCACTTTCAGACTGCCTTGGGGGCTTATTTAGCAAAGCAAATTTATTTCGCACGCTTTGAATGCTTTATCAGGCTGCCTTATGGTTCACAAGGCAGCCTGAAAATGTGTTTTACCTATTATTTACGCAGACCTAAGCGGGTAATCACGTTGCGGTAAGTTTCCGCATCGGTGCGGCGCAAGTATGCCAACAAGCGACGGCGTGCGCTCACCATTTTCAACAAGCCGCGGCGGCTGTGTTTGTCTTTGGGATTGGCTTTGAAGTGCGGTGTCAAATCGTTGATGCGGAAAGTCAGCAATGCGATTTGCACTTCTGATGAGCCGGTATCGCCTTCTTTGCGTTGGAAGTCTTTGATAATTTGCGCTTTTTGTTCTACGGTTAACATTTTGTTTTTCCTAAAAAAATAATGCCTTGCGGCGGACAAGTTTGCCGAGTAGAGATGCCCACCCGTTTGCAAACTCCGAAATTCGTTTCGCGCTAGCAAAACGAGACGCGGATTATGCCACAGTTTTGACAAACGAGTGGGATATTTTACGCGCAAGATGTTGATATCTCTTGTTTACAAATTTTCAGGCTGCCTATTGTGATTAAGGCAGCCTGAAAACGCTTGGCGCATCGTTCGTGCGTTAGTTAGACGAATCCACCAAAACTTCTTCGCCATAACCGCCATTCACAGGTAAGGGGCGGTTGGTGCTCACGGATGGGCGAATCACGCGGATGCCGCGAATGCCAGCTTCGCGCGCGGCGAGCACATCATCGTTGCTGTCGCCATAGTGGATTTTGGATTGGGCTTTTACGATGTAGGCGGTTTTGTCGTATTGATAGGGCGCAACGGGCGTGTCGCGCGTGTAGCTAATCGGCTTCATGTTTTTCACGCCGAAGGTGCGTTCTAGGATTTTGGCGAGCTGATCCATGGTGCCGTCTTTGTATTTTTTGGCAGGGGTGCGCCCTGTGATGAACACCACCTGATCGCCGCGCGCTTGGTGCATTTCAATCAGCTTTTTGGCGGATTCTTTGGGGATGGAGCTCAGATCGCAGCCGTCGGCAACGTAGTCCCAGAATTTTTGGTTGTGCAGGTATTCAAAGCCGTTAGGCGACCATTTGTTGCGCCCGAAATAGAAGCATTGTGAAGACACCAGCACGGTGTCGTCGATGTCAAAGCTCACAGTCATCGGCGGCATATCTTTGATGCTGTCGCGGATTTCGTCCACGGTTACCCAGCGCACATCGGGGCTTTTCACGATGTCGGCGGAAGTGATGCCTTTGTGGTCATACGGCACTTTGGGACCTTTGGCAAAGGCGGGGATGGCTGCCAGCATCAGCGCGGCAAGTACGGTTTGTTTCAACATAGACATGGTTTTCTCCTAATTGGAATTGGAAAGTGGTTAATTTTTGTTTACAGAAAAACGGCTATATTTTACGTTAGTTAATTTGGTTTAGCAAACGTAGGCAAAATGGTTTTCAGGCTGCCGATTGATTACAAATAAAGGCAGCCTGAAAACTACAACAGCGGGCTAAACAAGCGCACCGTGTTTTCCACCAAGCCCCAAATCTTATCGCGCTGCTGCCAATGCGTGAGCGAAATCAGGCGGCTGTCGCGCAAATATTGCTGCTGCAACTGCGCGATGGCTTGCGTGGTGGGCGCATCGTAAATGGCAAGGCTGATTTCCAAGTTCAAGAAAAAGCTGCGCATATCCATGTTCACCGTGCCAAACAGCGCGTAATCGTTGTCCACCGTCAGCGTTTTGGCGTGCAGCAAGCCGCCGTCAAACAGCGCAATTTTTACACCTGCATTCAACAGCTTAGGATAATACGCATGCGAAGCCCAGCGCACGAGCAACGAATCCACCTTAGCAGGCAAAATCAAGGTAACGTCCACGCCGCGCTTGGCGGCGGTGGTCAGCGCGGTCAGCAGTAATTCATCGGGCACAAAATACGGCGTGGTAATCATCACGCGCGACTTGGCGGCATGGATGGCACACACAATGGTTTCGTAAATCACAGGGTCGGATTGGTTGGGCGCAGACGGTATCACTTGGGCAATCGCATCGCCCGATTGGCGTTTAATCGTCAGCAATTCGGGGATTTTGTCGCTGATTTGCTCAATTTGCTGCTGCACTTCGGCTAAATTTTCATCGGTTTCCACCGCCACATCCGCATAAAACACCGCCGCCAATTCCAGCACAATTTCGCCGCGACAACGCATCATCACGTCCACCCATTCGCCCACGCCCGCACCTTGCTTGAAATAGCGCGGGTCCACTAAATTAAAGCTGCCCGTGTAAGCCACCAAATTATCCACAATCAAAATTTTGCGGTGATTGCGCAAATCGCTGCGCGCGAAAAACGTTTTGAACACGCCCACAGGCAGCGCAGGCACAATCCGCACGCCCGCTTCACGCAATTGTGTTTCCCATTCGCTGCCAAAAAATGCGCCGCTGCCCACCGCATCCGCCAAAATCGTGCATTCCACGCCACGCTTTGCCGCATCGCACACCGCGCTGAGCAGCGTTTGAATTTTTCCTTGCGGTTCAATAATATAAAACGCCAACGCGCACGTTTGTTGGGCAGCCTGAATATCAGCCAGCATCGCATCAATAATCTCGTCCGTTTGCGTGAGCAGGCGCATGGCGTTGTGTTCGCTCGGCGCAAGCCCCGTAACACTGGTGGCAACATTGCTGATGCCTTGATACCGCTGCTGCATTTTGTTGCTCACATCGGCATTATCGTCGCCCAAATGTTGCTCGGCAAACGCGCGATAAAACGCATTCATCTGCTCGCTGCGCTTGGCGCGCGCCGTTCCCAGCCGTGGCTCGCCAATCACAAAATACGCAATCACGCCAAACACAGGAAACACAAACAAAATAATCAGCCACGCAAATGCCGAGCCCGTGTTGCGCTGCTTGTACAACACGCGCACCACGCACACCGCCACCGCCAAAATGTGCAGCCAAAGAAAAACTTGCGCCCAAGAAATATCTAAATCCATGTTTACATCCAATTAAAAAGTTGCAACAGCCCAAAATTTTAACCATGTTTACAGCATAGAAAAAGGCAGCCTGAAAACGGTTAAGTGTTTTCAGGCTGCCTTTGGATTCAGCGATTATTGAACTTTAATTTCAACATCCACGCCTGCTGGCAAGTCCAGCTTCATCAGCGCGTCGGTTGTTTTGTCAGTCCAATCCACGATGTCCATCAAGCGCAAGTGCGTGCGGATTTCCAATTGTTCACGCGAAGTTTTGTTCACGTGTGGAGAACGCAAAATGTTAAAACGCTCAATTTTAGTAGGCAAAGGAATCGGACCTTTTACCACTGCGCCTGTGCGCTTAGCAGTTTCAACGATTTCTTGTGCCGAACGGTCAATCAAGCTGTAATCATACGCTTTCAAGCGGATACGGATTTTTTGGTTAGCCATCAGTCTGTATCCTTGTATTAAGCGATCACGCTAGCCACAACGCCAGCACCTACAGTACGACCACCTTCGCGAATCGCAA
>CAUQQW010000001.1:0-84985 GCA_963520365.1 uncultured Kingella sp. | reverse complement strand
GTAGAATTAGGAGTGATTGGGGGCGAAAACAGCCGAAAACCTGTGTGTGGGTTTCTGCTGTTGGAGGAAAGGCTTTTTTGCAAAGGTCTCAAATTGCCAATCGCTGCACCGTTTTCAGGCTGCCACAAAGATTGCTTTAAACAATAAAGCGAGATGCAATCTGCAAAATGATAAGCAGCCTGAAAAACCAGTCCGCGCTGTTTTCAGGCTGCCTATTTGGTTTAAGGCAAGCAATGAAGCGGCAGTGGCTTGCTGATGAATACGTTTTTTTAAGCCTACTTTGGCGACGAGCCGTTGCCGCTCCATTTTGGTTTTCAGGCTGCCTTTGATATGTGCGTATAGGCAGCCTGAAAACTATTCCATCTCGCCTTCATCTTCATCATCCCATGCGTGTTTAACCGCATGGTTGGCGGTTTCAAAATCAAAGCCGCGGTACACAAGAAAGCGCAGGTATTTTTGCTTTTCGGCGTAATCCTTGGGCGGGGCGGCGTGTTTTTTGCGCAGCACTTGGTTGGCGTTTGCTTGCTCGGTTTGGGCATCGGGCAGGTATTCGTGTATCAAGGATTCGTCTATGCCTTGCGTGGCAAGGGCGTGTTTGAGCCGTTGCGTGCCGTGTTTGGCGCTTTTGCTGTGGATGTAGGCTTCGGTGTAGCGTTCATCGGATTGCCAGTTGCGCTCAGCAAATTCGGCAACAACGGCGTCTAGCTCGCTGGGGTCTTCGGCATAGGGGGCGAGCTTGCGATAGAGCTGTTGGCGGCTGATTTCGCGGCGGGATAGGATGTCTAGGGCGCGGGCGCGTAGGGATTTTTGTGGGCGCATGGTGGGGCTTTCAGGCTGCCTTTGGGCTGGGTATTGCTGTGATGGCAGCCTGAAAGTGTGTTTACAGGCTTCTGCGAAGCAAAAACCGTAAAACCCATTTTCAGGCTGCCTTTGGATGTTTACTCTGCGTCTGGGTGTTGCGGGCGCAGGTGTTCGTAAATATCGGGCAGGGCGTTAATCGTCCAATCTGGCGCGGTGGCGGGGTCTTGGGCAAGCTGCGCCATATCGCCGTAGCCAAAGGTTACGCCCACGGCGATGCTGCCTGCGGCTTTGGCGGAGATGATGTCGTTTTTGGAATCGCCCACCATCACAATATTTTCCACTTTAACGCCAAGCACTTGGGCAACATGATGCAGCGGCTCGGGGCTGGGCTTTTTCTGCGCCAGCGTGTCGCCGCCAATCACCAAGCTGAAATAGCCGTCCAGCTTCAATGCTTTAAGCAGCTTAACGGCGAGAATTTCGTTTTTATTGGTGATCACCGCCAGCGGAATACGCAGCGATTGCAGCAGCGCCAAGCCTGTTTCAGTTTGCGGATAGGCTCGCGTGGCATCGGCAATATGCTCGGCATAATGTTGCACAAACGCGGTGTAGCCTTGCGCCCATTGCGCTTCGGGGGCGGTGCCTTGTGGGTTGTTGGTGAGCGCGCGATGCACCAAGATGCCGATGCCGTCGCCCACATAGCTTTGCACGGTTGCTTTTGGCAGCGCGTCCATGCCAAGGCTTTGGCGCATGGCGTTGGCAGCAGCGGCAAGGTCGGGGATGGAGTCGCAGAGTGTGCCGTCTAGGTCAAAGGCGACGGCTTGAATTTTGGTCATGATTTTTTCCTTTTTGTTGTTCAACAAGATTGAGCGCTCTGATGCAGCCTGAAAAGCCAATCGGCAATGATGTAAACCTTAAAACACGAGCGCAAGCAGTTTTCAGGCTGCCTTTGCTTATCCGCGCACCAGCGCCGAAACTTTAATCTCCACGCGCCATTCAGTCTGTGCCAATTTCGCTTCCACGCAAGCACGGGCGGGCGAACTTGCCGCATCCACCCAAGCATCCCACGCCGCGTTCATCCCCGCATAATCCGCCATATCCGCCAGAAAAATCGTCGCTTCCACAATATGCGATTTATCCGAGCCGCATTGCGCCAGCCAATCATCAATCTGGCGCAACACATCCGCCGTTTGCGCGGTGATGTTCTCGCCCTGCTCAGGCACCATGCCCGATAAAAACACAAAACCATTGGCAACAACCGCTTCCGATAATCGCGCGCCGCAGCCAAAACGCTGAATCGCCATAGCCAGCCCTTTCATTGTCTATTTATTAAAAATTCAGAAAACCCAGCCAACGCGCATCATTGGCTGATTTTTTATCAAAACGCGATTCTACCACGCAGCCCGAAAGCCGAAGGCTGCAACAAAATTAAACCGCCCCACATCATGCTATCATTGCCCCCATTTCATCCCCCGTTTTCAGGCTGCCATCATGACCCAACCCACCCAGCTCAACCCGCTCACCATCCCCGTTCACGGCACCCACCTTATAGAAGCCAGCGCAGGCACAGGCAAAACATGGAACATCGCCGCCCTATTCACCCGCCTTGTTTTGCTAGAACAACAAAACGTAGAAAACATCCTTGTCGTAACCTTCACCAAAGCCGCCACCGCCGAGCTCAAAACTCGCCTGCGCGACCGCCTAGACCAAGCCTTTGCCGCGCTCAAACGCACGCCCAACGCCCAAACGCAGCCTGAAATCCTGCGCCACAACAGCCTAGACGACAAAAACCGCCCCGACGACTTCCTATTCCAACTACTCACCCAAGCCCTTGCCAAAGAAAGCCAAGAGCTGCTGCAACTGCGCCTTACCGCCGCCATCAGTAATTTTGACAACGCCGCCATCTACACCATCCACGGCTTCTGCCAACGCGTGTTGCAAGACTTCGCCTTCTACTGCCAAGTCCCCTTCAACATCCAGCTCAACGAAGACACCAGCAACAACCCCAATCTCATCGCCATCCAAGACTACTGGCGCACCCAAATCGCCAATCAACCCGCCCAAGCCCAACTCGTTTACCAACGCAACCAAAGCCCCGAAAAACAACTCACCGCCCTGCAACCCTATCTCGCCCGCCCCTATCTACAATTCAGGCAGCCTGAAAACGCCGATCTCACCCAAGCCCAACAAATCTTCCAGCAAGCATGGCAAAACGTTAGCGCCCAGCTGCCCAAAATCCAAGAAGCCTTCTGGCAACTGCACCCCCATCTCAACAAAAGAAGCTACGCCCAAGACAAATGCGAAGCCCGCTTTGCCCAGCTACACCAATTTTCAGGCTGCCCCAGCCCACACACCATCTGGGAAATACTCACCGAAAGCAAACACACCCACTGCATCTTCACCGCTGAATTTCTGCAAGACAAAGCCAATCAAGACAAAAAAACCAAACAAAAAATCACACTCCCAGCCGCGCCCCTTGCCCTGATAGACCAAACCCTAGGCACGCTTGCCAACGCCGCCCAAGCCCATATCCAAACCGAAACCCAAGCCCTAATCCAGCTTGCCCACAACATCATCCACTACCTGCGCGAGCAAAACGAAGCCAACAAAAAAACCAGCCCCAACCGCCAATTCGACGACTTACTGCTGGATGTTTACCACGCCCTAAGCAGCCAAAACCCACACGCCCAAGCCCTTGCCCACGCCCTTGCCGCCAACTGGCAAACCGCCCTTATCGACGAATTCCAAGACACCGACCCCCTGCAATACACCATCTTCCAAACCATCTTCATGCCCCAAGGGCAGCCTGAAAACGAGCGCAAAACCGCGTTTTACATGGTAGGCGACCCCAAGCAAGCCATATACAGCTTTCGTGGCGCAGACATCTACGCCTATCTCAACGCCGCCGAACACGTCTCCCCCGCCAACCGCCACACCCTAGCGCAAAACTACCGCAGCCACAGCGCTCTGATTCAAACCATCAACGCCCTGTTCTCGCGCAAAAACCCCTTTGCCCTAGGCGACGACAAAATCCCCTACATCCCCGCCCACGCCGCGCGCAGCCAAAGCAAACTGCCTGCAGGCACAGCCCCCCTGCGCCTAACATGGCTCAACGAAGACCTCAGCAGCGACACCAGCGACAGCCTAACCCAACGCGCCGCCCAATGGTGCGCCCAAGAAATCGCCACCACCTTGCACGTTAGCGCCCAAGGCAAAACCACCATCAGCGCCGAGCAAATCGCCATCCTTGTTTATTCCCGCAAAGACGGCGCGCTGATGCAACGCCAGCTCAAAAAACACAACATCCAAAGCGTTCTACTCAGCCGCGACAGCATCTACACCGAAGACGAAACCCGCGCCATCTACGCCCTAATCAGCTTTATTCTCAACCCCCAACACACCCAACACCTTATCTACCTGCTTTCAGGCTGCCTTTACAACCACAGCGCCGAGCAAATCCAACAGCTCAACCAAAACGAAGCCCAGCTCACCCAATGGACCGATGCCGCCAACCAAGCCGCGCAAACATGGCAACAACACGGCATCTACCCCGCCTTGCAACAATTTCTCAGCCAATCGCAAGCCGAAAGCATCCTGCTTGCCCAGCGCAACGACCGCACGCTTACCAATCTGCACCAAATCCTAGAAATTCTCGCCAGCCAAGATGAAAAAGGACTCCCCCCCAGCGCCCTGCAACAATGGCTCGGACAACAAATAGAAGCCACGCGCAACAACGCCAATCCCCAAGACAACGCTCTATTGCGCCTAGAAAGCGACGAAAATCTGGTCAAAATCGTAACCATGCACGCATCCAAAGGGCTGCAATATCCCATCGTCTATTGCCCATTCGCATGGAAAGCCAGCAACCAGCAGCCCGCCGAATGGCAAATCATCCACCAAAACCACCAAACCCAACTGCTCCACAAAAGCCAGCTCACCGAAGACGACAAACAACAATACCAAACCGAACAACTCTCCGAAGACTTACGCCTGCTCTACGTCGCCCTTACCCGCGCCGAAGAGCAGCTCAACGTTTACATCGCCCACTACCAATACACCGCCAACAGCCCCTTTGCCTACCTTATCCACTACACGCAGCCTGAAAAAGGCGACAGCAACAAAGACCAATACGCCCACATTCAAACCCAAGCCTATCGCAAAAGCTGGCAAGACTTCATCAACCGCCATCCCGAGCATATCCAATGGCACGACACCCTTAGCCTGCCCCAATACACAGGCAGCCCCAAAGCCGAAGGCTCCACCAAAACAAACGCCGAAGGCTTCAACGAAGCTAAAACCAACGCAACGCGTTCCAACGAAACCCAATCCGCCCCAACCTACCAAGCCACCCCCATCCCCACACGCAGCTACCGCAGCCCCCAACACACCAGCTTCACCGCCCTGAGCCGCCACAGCACCATATTGCCCAGCGACCACCAACCACTAGACCCCAGCGAACAAACCACCCAAAGCAGCCTGAAAGCCACCCCCATCCCAGCCAACCAAACCCCAACCATCGCCCAATTCCCCCAAGGCACCGCCGCAGGCATCTGCCTACACAGCCTGCTGGAACACTACCCCTTCGCCCAGCCCGCCGCGCAGCACAGCACACTAATCCAAACCACCCTAGACCAACACAACATCAACAGCCAACAATGGCAAGACACCATCGCCCAACTGCTAGACGACACCCGCCACACCCCCCTGCTGCCCCACACCACACTCAGCACCCTACCCCCGCAAAACATCCTAACCGAATTCGCCTTCCTGCTACACACCCAACACTTCACCCTAAGCAGCCTGAAAACATGGTTCGCGCAACGCAGCTGCCTTGCCCCCGAAATCATCGCCGCCGCACAAAATCTCAGCTTTCGCGACGTACAAGGCTACATCAACGGCTACATAGACCTGCTCGCCCAAACCGAACATGGCGACACCCTAATCATTGACTACAAATCCAACTGGCTCGGCAACAGCCCCAGCGACTACACCCAAGCCGCCCTAAACCAAGCCATCGCCCAACACCACTACGCCCTACAAGCCCTGCTCTACGCCATCGCCACCGCCCGCTATCTCGCCAGCCGCAACGCCTGCCCTGATACCATCCACATCCGCTATCTCTTCCTGCGTGGGCTGGACGGCATCAGCCAAAACGGCATATGGCAATGGGACATCCCCGTTAGCAGCCTGAAACAATGGTTGTAAACAAGCAAAGCCACAAGAGCCCACCATGCCCCCAAACGCCCCCTGCTCTACTGCTGCTGCGACATCGCCGCGCAAAACAGCCGAACCAATCGGCGCAGAAGCAAACGATGCAGCGCCATCATCATTGCCACCAGCACATTGAAATCGCACTCGCCAAAACAAACAAAAGGCAGCCTGAAATCGGGTTTTATCCCTTTTCAGGCTGCCTTTATGCTGTGTTGCTGTTGCGCCTAGCTCTCCCAGTTAATTTCTTCAATTTCGCCAGCGGCGGTGACGGAGACGGCGAGAATTTCGTCGCTGTGGTCGGGGGCTATCATGTAGTCCAGCACCAGCGGGCCGCTGCCTTCGTCAAATGGGTCTTGGTGCCACAGGGCGATGCCGTTGAGCGTCATGGCAGCGACAAAGTCGGCGGGTGCGGTGGGCAGCGCGTCGCCGCCTTCCATTTCTTCGCGGTGGTGGGTGAGATAGCTGTCGTCGTCTGCCAGATATTCTTGCAAGGCGGCTCGGGCGCGTTGGTCTAGCTCGGCAAGGTTTTGCAGGCGTTGGGCGAACTGGTCTAGCTCGGCGACATCTAGCTCGCTTTCGGCGGCGGCCCAAATTTGAGCGTTGATGGCGTGTCCGTTTAACGCTACATCGTGCTCCCACAGCACATCTACTTCGTCTGCCAGCGTGTCGCTGTCTAATAACCCAAAATAGGGGTGGTTTAATGTTGCCATTTTGTTGCTCCTTTGGTTGGTGGTTGGGGGGAAGCGGTGATGGGGTGGGGCAGCCTGAAAATCAGGAAACGCTGGCGATGGCTGGCGTGTCAATGGCTGCTTATTTTTTCTTGGCGGGGGCTTTTTCGGCTTGCTTGCCGTTGGGTTTGCTGTTGGTTTTGGCTTTTTCAGGCTGCCTTGTTTTTTCAGGCTGCCTTGTTGGCTTGGTGGTGTTTTTTTCACTGGCTTTGGGCTGGGCTTTTTCAGGCTGCCTTACGGGCTTGGCAATGGGTTTAACAACAGGCTCAGCGGCGGGCTTGGCTTTGGGCAAGACGATGCGCGGTTCGTGTTTGGCTTCGTTGCGGTTTTCGGGTTTGTCTGGCTCGGCGGGTTTAGGCGCGGGCTTGCGGATGGGCTTAGGCGCAGGTTTGGCAGCAGGTTGTGGTGCAATGTTGTCGCCATTGGCGTTTTCAGGCTGCGTGCTGGGCTGGGCGATAAACCATTGCCATTGTTGTTTTAAGGCGTTGCTGATGGCTTTTTGTTTTTCTTCGGCGGTGGTGCTACCTGATGTGATTTGTTGGAAATTCAGGCTCACGCTGGGGTTGTCCATTTTGCCGCTCACGCGGATGGGCAGCGGTTGGCTCTCGGCATTACCTTTGAACTGGATGTCTTCGTTGATTTCGTTGCTGGCAAGGTTGAGCTTGCCGCTGCTGATCATGGTGGCGGCAGGTTGGATAAGCGTGGCTTGAGCGTTGTGGTTGCTGATGCCGTTTTGAATGTTGGCATCCAGCACAAAATGGTTAAACGGCATGGCGGCGGCTTCGGCTTCGGGCGTGCTGTTGCCGATGCCCACCAGCAAATTGCGGATGCGGTTGGGGCTGATGCCCGACCATTCGCCATCGTTGATGTCTAGCTTCACGCTGCCGTTCAGGCTGGCGAGTATTTCGTCTGGCTTGCTGCCTTGGGCGGCAAGGGCGAATTCGGTGGTGCCTTTTCCACTGATGCTGCTTTGTTTAAACAAGTCTTGCAGCAGCGGTTGAATTTGCACGCCTTGGGCTTTTTGGTGGAGCTGGTAGGCGATGGGGGTGCGGTTTTGGATGATCAGGCTGCCTTCGGTGTGTCCGCTGTATAAATCGGCGTTGAGCGGGGCAAAGATGATGGCTTCGGCGCTGGCGTTGATGCTGGCGTGAACGTTGTCAATTTGGGCGACGGGGGTTTCTAGCGTGCCGATGTCGGTGTCAATTTGGTAGGTTAAGGGGGCGGTGGGGAAGATTTGGCTGATGTCGTTGGTGCTGGGGTTGTTTTTGATGAGCGCGGTGTAGTTTTTGGTGTTGAGCTTGGCGATTTTCAGGCTGCCTGTGATGCGGTTTTCGCTACGGTTGATGCGGATGTTGGCTGGCTGTTTGTCAAACAAGCCTTGTAGCTGGATTTGCCAGTTGGCAAGGTGGGCAAAATTCAGGCTGCCTTCCATTTCGCTGGCGAAACGGGGCGTGCCTTGTGGCGTGGTTTGGGTGCTGATGAATTTGAGTTTGTTAAACCGTGCGCCGCTGGCGCTGCGCCATACCAGCTCGGATTTGGCGTTGATGTCTAGGTTGTCTTGTTGGTTGTTGCGCGTGTTGAGATCTAGGTTGATTTCGTTGCTGTGCAGCTCGTTGTCGTTCCATTGGGCTTGCGCGGCGGAAAGCGTGCCTGTGGGCTGGTTGGGATGGCTGGGCGCGGTGAACACGGCGTTGATGCCGGTGAGCTTGGTGTCAGCAAAGCGGCTCACCAGCTTGGTGATGCTGATGTTGAAGGTGCTGTTGTGGCGATGGCTGGCGATTTCTAGCTTGCTGTTTTCGGCGATGAAATCTTGTTCTTGCCATGCAGCGTTGGTTTTCAGGCTGCCTGAAAAGGTATAGCCGTTTTCTTTGCCGTTGAATTTGACGGCGAGTTTAGGAAATTGCTGGCTGTTGGGGCTGCTGATGGTGTCGCCTGTGGCGGTGAGTTGCAGGTTGTCCCAATAGGGCGATTGGGCTTGGGCTTCAAGCTGGTAGCCGATGGTGGTGGCGTTTTGGCGGGCGAGGGCGAGGCTGATTTGGCTGAATGCAAATTCGCCCTGCTCGGCATCGCGCACGATAAGCGTGCCGCGGTTGATTTGCACGCGGTTGAACACGGCGGGGCGTTGGTTGCGCGTTTGCCATAAATCGGCAATGTTCCAACGCCCTTGGTTGTTGCGCACCAGCAGCGCATGGGCATCGTCCAACACCAGCTTTTCAATGGTCGGCTCGCTGATTAGGCTGCTCCAACCAATGCCAATTTTCACTTCGCGCGCGCGCAGCGCTGGGGTTTTGCCATCGGCTTCGCTTAACACAACGTTGTGCAAAATCACCGTGGGGCGTGGAAACAGCCTGCGCTCAATTTGCACGTCAAACTGCACCCTGCGCCGCGTGCCTGCTAGGGCTTCGTTGGCGCGCTGCTGCAAGGCTTCGTATTCTGATACGCGATACAACGCCGCTGAGCCGCCCAAATAAACACCCGCCACAATCAAACACGCAACCAAAGCCATGCGGCTAATGCGCCAATGGGCGGGGGATAAATGAAATTTGGGCAAGGAAGACATGGCAGCTGACGAGTAAACGAAAGGCTGCATTTTAGCAAACTTTGCTCGCTGGCGTATTGATAAGCCATATCATTTAGGCAGCCTGAAAACGAGCGAAGCGAGTTTCAGCGAAGCTAAAACAAGCATTGCAAATACGTTTTCAGGCTGCCTGATGCACTATAATGCCGCTCTCTTGTTTACAATCATTTACCAAGCCAAACCAACCGCCATGCCCTTCGCCCAATACCAAGCCCAAACCGCAGCCGCCGCCCAATCCTTCCAGCAAAACCATCGTCCCTATCTTTATTTTCGCCGCCACACCGCCGCCGCCGATGCCTTGCTTGCCGCCCTTTGGCAACGCCATTTTTCAGGCTGCCCACAGCTTTGCCTGCTCGCCACAGGCGGCTACGGGCGCGGCGAACTCTATCCGCATTCCGATTTAGACCTTGCCATTTTCTCGCCCAACGAACTCACCGCCGCCGAGCAAGAAAGAATCGCCCAATTTATCCAAACCTTGTGGGACAACCAACTCGCTCCCGCGCCGCAATCAGGCAGCCTGAAACAAATCGCCCAAGCCGCGCAAAACGATTTAACCACCAGCACCGCCCTGCTAGAAGCCCGCCCCCTTTGCGGCAACCGCGCCCTTGCCCAACAAGCCATCCACAGCTTCAACCAACAGCGCGAAATCGTCCCCTTCATAGAAAGCAAACTGCTGGAAATGCAGCAACGCCACGCCAAACAGCCCAGCCAAACACTAGAACCCCACATCAAAAACGGCATCGGCAGCCTGCGCGATTTGCACGTTATCAACTGGCTTGCCCGCGTGCAAAATCTCAATCTCGCCACCCCATCCGCCGCCGCCAACAGCATCATCACCCCCACCGAAACCAAGCTGCTGCGCCACAGCCATCGCACGCTCGCCCAGCTGCGCATCGCCCTACACCTTGCCGCCCAACGCGAAGAAGACCGCCTGATTTTTGACCTACAACACACCCTAGCCCAGCAAAACCTATTTTCAGGCTGCCACAACCCCATTCAAGGCAGCCTGAAAACCGAAAACCACACCGCCGCCATAGAACAGCTGATGCACACCTACTACCGCACCACCAAAACCATCCAACAGCTCAGCGGCATTCTCATCCCCATGCTGCGCGAACGCATCTATTCCCCCCTGCCGCGCATCACCCAGCAAATCAACGAACACTACTTCCAAATCAACAACAAAATCGCCGCCAACGACCTTAATCTCTTCACCCAACAGCCCGAACACATCTTCATCCTCGCCCACATCCTGCAAACCCGCCCCGACATCAACCATATCGCCCCCAAAACCCTACGCGCATGGTGGGCAGCCGCGCAAAAACTAGACAGCCGCTTCAACCAAAATCCCGCCAACCGCGCCCAATTTCTCCAATTTTTCCACACAGGCGAAGGGCTCACCCACACCCTGCGCCTGCTCAATCTCTACGGCATACTCGCCCGCTACCTGCCCCAATGGCACAACATCGTTGGGCTCTTGCAACACGACCTTTACCACATCTACCCCGTGGACGACCACATTCTCACCACCCTAGCCCACCTACGCCGTCTCGCCCAAGAAGAACACAGCCACGAAAACCCCGCCCTCTCCACCCTAATGCAACACCACCCCAAGCAACCCATACTATACCTTGCCGCCCTATTCCACGACATCGCCAAAGGACGCGGCGGCAACCACGCCCAACTCGGCGCACAAGATGCCGCCCAATTCGCCCAAGACCACCAACTTTCCGAACATGACAGCGAACTGCTCGCATGGCTCGTGCGCGAACATCTCACCATGTCGCAAACCGCGCAAAAAGAAGACATCAGCGACCCCACCATCATCCAAAAATTCGCCCAACGCATCCAAAGCCAAGAAAAACTGGACTCACTCTACCTGCTCACCGTGTGCGACATCCGCGCCACCAACCCCAAAATCTGGAACACATGGAAAGCCCAACTGCTAGACCAGCTCTACCACAGCACCCGCGCCCAGCTTTCAGGCAGCCTGAAAACCACCAGCATCCACGACCGCTACCAACACGCCACCCAAATTCTCAGCCAACAAAACCACAGCCCCAAAACCATCCGCAGCCTATTTAACGCACTCGGCGCCGCCTACTTCGCCCGCCACAACAGCCAAACCATCGCCCGCCAACTCCCCCAAATCGCCGCCCAGCCCCACAGCCCCTACGCCAGCGTAACTCCCGAAGCCAACGGCAACTGGCGCATCCTTATTTATATGCCCAACCAAGACCGTCTGTTCACCCGCCTTTGCCGCCTATTCGGGCAACACCAGCTAGACATCGTCGCCGCCCGCGCCTTCATCACCGCCCACGACTTCATCCTAGACAACTTCATTCTCACCCCACCGCCCCACCACAGCCCCCAAGCCGCCCACATCCTGCAAACCGAGCTTGACCAATTCGTCCACGGCAACATCCCCCCCCTGCCACAACACAAAACCCAACCCAGCCGCCGCGCCCGCCTGCTGCCGCTTGCCCCCCGCATCCACATCCAACCCGAAGAAGAACCACAGCGCTACACCATCCAAATCATCGCTGCCAACCGCCCCCACCTGCTCGCCGACATCACCGAAGTCTTCGCCCAACACAACATCCGCCTGTTCTACGCCAAAATCGCCACCCTAGCCGACCGCGCCGAAGACAGCTTTCTCGTCGCCAGCCACACCCTTGCCAACCCCAGCCAAGAGTTTGCCCTTAAACGCGATTTGCTAAATGCCATCGCGTGAATGCGTTTACCGCGCCCATACCATTTTTCAGACTGCCTTCTTAACACCAACCGCATCTCCAAAGGCAGCCTGAAAACATCTCCCCCATCTGCACAAAACCCATCCCCTTTTCAGGCTGCCCCCACCCCCCACTTTTGGCAGCCCCCACTATTTTTGATATGATGCCGCCTGTTTATTTTTTAACCAGTTTTAACCAGAAAGCCACAAAATGAAACAAACCGCCATCGCCGCCCTTTGCGCCGCCCTTGCCCTGAGCGCCTGTTCCAAAAACGAAACCCCACCGACTGCCGCATCCGCAGCGTCCGCCGTTGCCAACAACACCAGCTGCGAAATGCCCGCGCTCAATAGCCAAGTCAAACAAATCCTGCAAGACACCATCGGCAGCAATGCCAAGCGCATTGCCCAAGCCAATGCCAACGACTATATAGACGCCGACAAACTCATCGCCCTAGCCGCCCAATTAAACGTAACCGTAAGCGATGCCCAAGCAGGGCAAATGCCCGACACCTGCCAAGCGCAAGTTGCCATCGCCATCCCCGAAAACATCATCAAACAAGCGCAAACCAACGCCCCCTTGCTGCAAAGCGAAGCCCCGCTAGACATCATCAACCAACGCCTAACGGGCAGCAACAGCACATTCAGCAACAACAGCATCAACTTCCCGCTCAACTATTCCGCCAAAAACAACCAATTCGCCCTAACCGATAACAACCTTACAGGCGCCGCCAACATGATTGCCGACGCCCTTGCCGCCTACGGCGTAAAAGACACTCTCAACGTAAACGGCAAAAACGTTAGCCGTGCCGAAGCGCTTAAACTGCTCAAACAAAAAGACCAGCCCAAAGCCGAAGAAGCCTCAATCCCCGCGCCGCAAACCGTTCCCCCGATTGACATCCCCGAGCCGCCCAAGCCCGAAGACTTGCGCAAAGCCGTGCCCGCGCCCAAAACCGAAGCACTAGACAACGAAAGCGCATCTGCCCCTGCCAAACAGCAGCCTGAAAAGCTCACCCCGCCCGCAGAAAAACCCAGCGCCCTAAGCAATAAAGAGCTAGATGCCGCACGCGAAGACAACAGCAAAGCCGACCAATCCATCAAATCCGCATGGCGCAAAATTGAACCGCAAGTGCAGCAAAGCCTGATTGAAGAGCAGCGCGAATGGGAAACCAAAAAACGCGCCAACTGCCGCAACGCCGCTGCCAAAGGCAAAAGCGCCAGCGAAAGCCAATACTTGCAACTGCAATGCGACACCCGTATGACGCGCGAGCGCGTGCAATATTTAAAAGGTTACAGCATTGAATAATAAAATCTAAAAGGCAGCCTGAAAACCGTAATATTCGTTTTCAGGCTGCCTTAATATATACATTTCCATTCCGCTAAAAGGAAGCACCCATGAACTTCATCAAAAAACTCTTTATCGCCCTTTTCGGCTTATTCTCCTTTACCAGCAATGCCACGCCTATACTGCAAACCACATCTCAACCTGAACCTACTCAAAGCACACCACCCAAAAAACAAAAAGAACCCAATCCCAAATCCAATCAATCTTGCCACCCATATTTGCATAAAGTAACCAGCCTAGACGATTTGATTAGACAAATGTTTCAAACCGCTGTATTTGATGATTGCTTATACGATATGCAGCCTGAAACATTGCAAGAGATTTGGGGCATTCCTGTTATTACAGAGGGTAGCTATCTAAAATACAGCGTTTATTTAGCAGATGTGCCCTCGCCCTTTCCTTTTTTTGTACATAGAGACCCAGGCAGAAAAATGTTAAGTATTGCGCTTAATACACAAGGATATAAACAAGATGGCACATTGTTCCCGAGTGGCAAATTTCCTGATTTTTTACCTGAGCCATCAGGTAGTCGCGTTGTAGATTACTCACCTATTGGTGGGGGATGGTTGCAACTCAGTGAACATTATCGGGCGAAACCTGATGCCCAAATTAAGCCGAATACAACGTACGGTTGGGTAAATATAGTTAATAATAATTTTATAGAAGTTCAAACAGATATCGGGGAGGATGGATCCGTTTGGCGATTGCTTTTTGAAAGCAGCCAATATCCTGCTTATGATTATGATAAATTACCCCATGCTAAGCAATTTAAAACTCAATAATTTATATTTTAAAGGAAAATATCATGACAAACTTACATGAAATTTATAGCAATTTAGATAAAAATGCCGTTCTGAAATTTCAAAATATAGCAGACCCTAAAAATGAAAGTGAAAAAGCAGCAATCAATGTGCTATTAGAAGGCAGCCTGAAAAACGGTATCACACGTTTTCAGGCTGCCTAACGTATCTCTCTATCCATCGCCATCAAATAAACCCAAAGGAAACCTTATGAACTTCATCAAAAAACTATTTATCACCCTTTTCGGCTTATTCTCATTTACCAGCAACGCTGCGCCACAACCGCAAGCCACACCTCAACCTGAACCCGCTAAAAGCACCCCACCCAAAAAACAAAAAGAACCCAATCCTAAACCCAATCAATCCTGCCACCCATATTTGCATAAAGTAACCAGCCTAGACGATTTGATTAAACAAATGTTTCAAACCGCTGTATTTGATGATTGCTTATACGATATGCAGCCTGAAACATTGCAAGAGATTTGGGGCATTCCTGTTATTACAGAGGGCAATTATCGGCATTACAGCGTTTATCTAGCAGACGTACCTTCGCCTTTCCCCTTTTTTGTGCATTACTACCAAGACATTAACCGAAAAATGCTAAGTATTGCACTTAATACGCAAGGATATAAACAAGATGGCACATTGTTTCCAAGTGGCAAATTTCCTGATTTTATGCCTGAACCCTCTGCCAGTAGTCCTATTGATCACTCTCCTATTGTAGGAGGGTGGTTGCAACTTAGTGAATATTATCGGGCAAAACCTGATGCTCAAATTAAGCCGAACAGAACTTTTACTTGGATAAATATAGTAAATAGCAATTTCATAGATGTTCGTGCAGATATTGGGGAAGAGGGAGCCATTTGGCGATTGCTTTTTGAAAAAAAGAGAAATCCTGCACATTATTTTGATAAGCTACCTCATGTTAAACAATTTAAAATACAATAAACTTAATTTTTAAAAGGAAAATATCATGAATAATTCACATGAAATTTATAATAATTTAGACAAAAAATCTGTTACTGAGTTTCAAGATATTGGTGAAACAGAAAGCGAAAAAACAGCAATCAATGCAATATTAACGCGCGTTAATGCCAACCCTTTATTTGCAAAACAATTTAATGATTTTGCGAAATTAGAAAGAGGGGATGATCCCATGTTCGCAAAAGCCGACATTGGTGCATCCCGAACAGGCAATACGCTTAATTTCTCCCCTGCATACCTTACACCCTCTACTTTCGCTCATGAAATCGGTCATGTTTTAGGTGAATATGAAAGCAAAGAAAAAGAGGATTACCCAACACCGCATGATTATGCGTTAGCCAAGTGTTTAGAAGAAGCCGATGCGGTGATGAATGAATACCGCATTCTTAAATGGGATTTGGATAACAATGTTTTAAAAGTAGATTTAGACAATGCTGCATTAACCACAGAATATTTAGACACCAAAGAGCGATTTAGAAATGATGAGTTGTTTTTAACCATTGCAAAAGGGCTAAATGGCAAAAACCTAGATGATATTTCGCCTGCGCAACGGGATGAGATTCGCCAAAAAATAGCGGAATTTTATGTAAAAGGTTCTTATCGATATGACACGGAGCAACGGGATATCATTCCATCATCCTACGAAAATAGCGTTAATAAATTAACCTATTATGAGGAAGCCTTGTTAGAAGCATCGGGTACAAGAAGCAGTATGATGATGTGGGCAAAAAATCGAGGCAATGTTCAAGGGAATATTAAAGGCTGGGCGGATATTGTGAATGATACGGAGCTTTATCAGCAGTTGAAAATGACGATACAACACAGCCATGAATTGATTGGTTCTGCTTATATTCAAGATGGGCAAACATTATCTGCAACGTTAAATGCCGATAAAATTTCAGAATCTGAATGGCAGCAATTTCATAGCCGTGTGAGCAATAAGCAAATGGGAGCTGTTTTGTTGGGTGGAGCGGGGAAAGATACGTTGGTGGGCTCACGGTTTGATGATGTTTTGGTTTCAGGCCAGGATAACCATACTGATGTTTTAA
Organism: uncultured Kingella sp.; assembly: GCA_963520365.1. Taxonomy (GTDB): domain Bacteria; phylum Pseudomonadota; class Gammaproteobacteria; order Burkholderiales; family Neisseriaceae; genus Kingella_B. The sequence goes on along the minus strand of CAUQQW010000001.1, from coordinate 68,764 downwards.
AGGGTGGCTTGGGGCATGATACTTATATTGTGGGCTTGGGGGATGTGGTACAGGATGCAGATGGAAAGGGGAGCATTATCCTTGATACCAAACAATTGGGTGGTCAAGTAAAGCAAATAGGACACAATAGCTATCAAGGTGAAAATGGGTGCATTTATGAGCAAGTGGGTCAAAATCTGATGGTTTATCCTAATGAACATTTAAAGAGACACTTAATCATTCAAGATTTTAAAAATGGGCAATTCGGTATTAACTTGCCGCCTAACCGAGAATGGGAAAAAAATCAAAATCCAGTCAATCAACATTCGTCTATTTTGCAGCCTGAACATGACTCTGCGCTGTTTCAAAAACAGTTTGATGCTTTACCTGCTAAGGCACAAAAATTATTCAAGGAATGCGAGCAAAAATTGATTGAATACTGTAAAGCGCATGACTACAAAGCAGATAACCCAAAGGATTTTACCAATATTGCGATGGCACTAACCGCTAATATGCGTGCGGAGCGGATGAGCAGAGTGGAAAGTTTGCGTATTGATGAGCATGAAAATTGGAAGGTTTCTGCATTTAGCCATGAGCCTGATTTGAGGATGGCATCGGTTTTGGCGAATAATGTGGTGCAAACACCTGCACATGAAAGCATGGAGAAGATTCAGCAGGTTGAACAGGATAGACAGCAGCAGGAAGAGATGCAGCGATGGATGAATAGGGGGAATGGTGGACCGAGGTTGGGTTAGAGTTGTTTAGTGTAAAATGTTAAAATTAATGTTAATTTATTTTTGAATTGAGTAAATATGGACATTCTCGCCAAAATCCTCGCCACCAAAACCGAAGAAATCGCCGCACAAAAAGCCGAAATCTCGTTAGAAAACATGAAAGTGCAAGCGCGTACCGCCGAGCCGCCGCGCGATTTTATCGGCGCGCTGCGTGCCAAACACGCCGCCAATCAGCCCGCCATCATCGCCGAAATCAAAAAAGCCAGCCCATCCAAAGGACTTATCCGCCCCGATTTCCACCCCGATGAACACGCCAAAGACTACGAAACCGCAGGCGTGGCTTGCCTATCCGTACTCACCGACGAATCTTATTTCCAAGGCTCGCCTGTTTACCTGCGCCAAGCCCGCGCCGCCGTTTCGCTGCCCGTGTTGCGCAAAGACTTCATCATCGACGAATACCAAATCTACCAAGCTCGCGCATGGGGCGCAGATGCCGTGCTGCTCATCGCCGCCGCGCTGGACGAAACCGCGCTGCTGCATTTGGAACGCGTTGCCCACAGCCTGAATATGGCGGTGTTGGTGGAATTGCACGACGAGAGCGAAGTGCAAAAATGCGCCCACATGACCACACCCTTGCGCGGCGTAAACAACCGCAATTTGCACACTTTTGAAGTAGATTTGCAGCAAACCATCGCGCTGTTGCCGCAGCTGAGCGACAGCATTGTGGTAACCGAAAGCGGCATCCGCGACCATGAAGACGTGAAACTGATGCAGCAACACGGCGTGAACACCTTCCTAATCGGCGAAACCTTTATGCGCGCCGATGACATCGTTGCCGAAGTGGGGAAACTGTTTCAATGAAACTCCCCGCTTTCAAGCTAAAACCTGAACACGCCCTGCCGCTGATACTGGTTGCCGTGGTGCTAACGCTCACTTTTCTGATGACTTTGCGCGCCAAACTGCGCCAGCCAGCCGCCGCGCCCGTTGCCGCATCGGCGCCAATCGCCGCTTCCGATGCGGCTTCCGCTGCCGCCAAAGATTATTCTTGGGTGCAAAACACCCAACAAGACGACATTCTCAACGCCCGCCGCGAAGCCAAAGAGCAAGTGGGCGCGGCCGACATCGCGGCATGGGAAAACACCCCACCCGCCGAATCGTTTACCGCGCCGCCCGAGGCCTTGCCCGAAAATCTGCCGCCCTTGCTCGCCACCTGCGAGCGCTACTATCAACGCGTGGATCAATGCTTTGCCCAGCAAGGCGAAGATGCCGAAGCCCTGCGCGCCTCCAACCAAGATTTGCGCGTGGAACTGGCGCGCAGCAATCCCAGCGAAAACGAATGCGCGGCGCTTAACCGCAGCTTTGACACGCTCGCGCCCACGCTGGGCTGTCGTTGATGTTTTTCAGGCTGCCTACGATGCCGTTCGCAAAACAGCCAAGGCTGCCTGAAAACGCCCGCCTAGCGCGCAACCCTTCTTCCTTTCGCCAAGCATCCCATCCGCCATTTAGGCAGCCTAAAAGCCTCATGAAATTCGCCTTCTTCGTGCTCAAACTATTGAGCAAACTCCCCCACCGCGCCCTACGCGCCCTTGCCCATTTTTTCGGCTGGCTGTGCTACTGGCTGGTTGCGCCGCGCCGCAAAGTGGGGCAAATCAACCTTGCGCTGTGTTTCCCCGAAAAAAGCGCCGCCGAGCGCGACCAAATCCTGCGCCAACATTTCTACCACATGGCGCTGCTGCTGCTGGAATACGGCAAATATTGGTATGCCCCCGCCGCCGAGCTGCGCCAAATGGTGCGCTATCAAGACAAGCATATTTTGGACGATGCCCTTGCCGCAGGCGAAAAAGTCATCCTGCTGTATCCGCATTTCACCGCCTTTGAAGCCGCCGTGTATGCGCTCAACCAAGATGTGCCGCTGATTAGCGTGTATTCCCATCAAAAAAACGCCACGCTGGACGCGCAAATCCTGCATGGGCGACATCGCTACAACAACGTCTTTCTCGTGGGGCGCACCGAAGGCTTGCGCAGCATTATCAAGCACATCCGCAGCGAAGCCGCCCCGTTTCTCTATCTGCCCGACCAAGACTTCGGCGCGAAAGATTCGCTGTTTGTGGATTTTTTTGACGTTCAGGCGGCCACCATCGCAGGCTTGCCTCGCATCGCGCAAATGACCCGCGCCAAAATCATCCCCGCCATCCCCACGCGCCAAGCCGATGGCACGGTGTTGCTGCGCTTTTACCCCGCATGGGAAAACTACCCCAGCGCCGACCTTGCCGCCGATGTACGCCGCATGAACGCCTTTATTGAAGAGCGCGTGCGCGAACACATTCCGCAGTATTATTGGCTGCACAAACGCTTCAAAACGCGTCCCGCTGGCGAGCCATCGTTTTACAACGCCAAATAGATGGGCAACGCAAAGGCAGCCTGAAAAACCATGCCAACCGTTTTTCAGGCTGCCTTCATGTTTTCAGGCTGCCAAATAACCAAATCTTCTAACAAACATAAACACAAAATCTTTTTCAGGCTGCCCAATCGCCCCTACAATCCGCCCGTCTTTTTCACACAAACTAAGGAACACAAAATGGCACGTTTACCCGTACACACCGTTGAAACCGCCCCCGAAGCCGTCAAAGAGCGCGTAGCAGCCGCGCAAAAAGCCAACGGCTTCATCCCCAACCTCATCGGCGCACTCGCCAACTCCCCCCAAGCCCTCACCTTCTACCAAGAAGTCGGCAAACTCAACAACGAAAACTCCCTCACAGGCGGCGAGCGCGAAGTCATCCAAATCATCGCCGCCCGCACCAACCAATGCGGCTTCTGCGTGGCAGGGCACACCAAACTTGCCACCTTAAAAAAACTGTTGTCCGAGCAAGCCATCAAAGCCTCGCGCGATGTGAACCCCGCCGAGTTTGACGATGCCAAACTCAAAGCCCTTGCCGATTTCACCATCGCCGTGATGGCAAACAAAGGCGCGGTTTCCGATGCCGAACTCGCCGCCTTCGTTGCCGCAGGCTACCGCCAAGAACAAGCCGTGGATGTGGTGATGGGCGTGGCATTGGCAACCCTGTGCAACTACACCAACAACCTTGCGCAAACCGACATTAACCCCGAATTGCAAGCCTACGCCTAAGCGCAAGCAAACCAAAGGCAGCCTGAAAACAGATTAAGCGTTTTCAGGCTGCCTTTTCGCATGGCGCAGCTTTTGCCAGAGCAGGCGTTTCGCCGCCTACCACGAGCAGGGGCAAGCCCCTGCACCCCGCGCGATTCAAGCGTTTCAGGCTGCCCAAATATTGCCGCCCGCGCTTAAGCAGCCTGAAAATCGCAGCCTGAAAAATGGAGCGGCGACGGCTCGTTACCAAACGGTGTTTTGTATTGAAGGCGCTTGTCAAAATAGCAGCAATGTCGGCGAACCGCTGACGCTCCATTAGGCGTGGTTGCTTTGAACAGCAATTTTCAGGCTGCCTCAAACCGTTATGCTATCTAAACAAGCGCGCAGCAAAGTTTCCTGCATCACAAATCCAAGCCCATCCCTCAAAAAAATCCCTTGCCACCAACGACAAGGGATTTTTTACGCGCGGCAAATCTGCAATGCCAATACTGTGCCGCGTTACACATCAAATTCCAAATTATCAATCAGCCGCGTGTTGCCCAATTTCGCCGCCGCCAGCGCCACAAGCTGCTTGTCGTCCGATTGCGCACTTTTCAGGCTGCCTTGTTGGCGGATTTCCACATAATCCACCGCCCAGCCGTGCGCCTGCAATGCTTCGCGGGCGCTTTGGGCGAGCGCGGCAAAATCGTGGTTGCCCGCTTGCGCGCTTTGGGCGATGGTTTGCAAGGTGTGGTAAAGGCGTGGGGCTTCGGCGCGCTCGGCTTCGCTTAAATATTGGTTGCGGCTGGATAGTGCCAAGCCATCGGCAGCGCGCCCCGTTTCCACGGCAACGATGCGCACGGGAATGTTCAAATCGTCCACCATGCCGCGGATGATGGCGACTTGCTGGTAGTCTTTTTTGCCAAAGCAGGCAACATCGGGCTGCACAATATTGAACAATTTGCTCACCACGGTTGCCACGCCGCGAAAATGGGTGGGGCGGGTCATGCCGCACAGCTCGTGTTGCAGCGCGGGCGGTTCAACAAAATAGTGCTGCTCGCCTGTGGGATACAGCTCGGCTTCATCGGGAGCGAAAATGGCGGCAACGCCTGCCGCGCGCAGTTTGTTAGCATCTTGTGCCAGCGTGCGCGGATATTGGTCAAAATCTTCGCCCTGCCCAAATTGGATGCGGTTCACAAAAATGCTCACCACAACGTGTTCCGCCTCTTGCTGGGCGCGCGCCACAAGGGCGAGATGCCCGTCGTGCAAATTGCCCATGGTGGGCACAAACGCCACGCTGGATACGGTTTTGCGCCATTGGCGCAGCTCGGCGATGGTGTGAAAGATGTGCATGATGTTGTCCTTAATACGATAAACAGTTTTCAGGCTGCCTTGATGGGATGCAATCGGCAGCCTGAAAAGGGGTTGGTTGGAAATATTGGTTTGGTTTAACTTGGCGCAATGCTTTGCCTGCATTACGGTCTTGCGTTTTAACTTCGTTGAAGCCTGCGGCTTTCAGGCTGCCTTAATGCGGCGCGGCGGCGGAATAATAGGCGGCTTGTTCTGTCGCCTTACTTATTGCTGCTGCAATTTTGTCAATTAAATGACTGCTGCTGCAATTCTGCCAATTCCGACTGCAAAATCACGCCGTATTCGTCATCCAAAACATACAAGCCCGCTTCCAAGTCGCGCACATAGTTTTCCAGAAACTCGCGCAGGCAGTTGGCTACTTTTTCGCGTGCTTCATCATCGTGCCACATTTGGATGATTTGCCCTGCTGTGCCTTGTTCGCTGGGGTCTAGGTCTATCATTTTGCCGTTGCCGCTGCCGTCTGCCGTTAGCGGAATCCATTTGGGATTCCACCAAAAATCGGGCTTGATGCCTGCTTCTGGCTCGCAGCCGTAGGGCGTGCCGTCGTCTTCTTGGAACGTGCCATTTTGGTAAAGCTCTTGCCAAATATTGTATTCGTCGATGATGCGTTCAATGCTCAACCACTCCTCGCCTGCGAACACGCCGTCGATGTCGGTTTCGCCGTTGGCAACGCGGTAGAGTTCTTTAAATTCTTCAGGCAGCGCGTAGCCGAGTGTTTGTTCCAGTTCGGCGAAATCCGCTTCGCTGGCGCCTGCATTCAGTTCAAACGAGAGTCCCAATTCCTCGGCAGCAGCAGGATATTTTTTCACCAGCGCATTCAGCTGGGTTTGCATACGGCTAATCAGGTTTTTCATGGCATCTCCTTAGCGGTGGGGTGGATGATTTTCAGGCTGCATCAAGCAGATAAGCAGCCTGAAACGGGGGTTAATGCGTTTTCAGGCTGCCTCAAAGCGCGATGCTTAGGCAGCCTGAATGGCTTATTCGCCCGACACTTTCTCAGTCCCTTGCTGGGTTTTCACCGTTGCCGCCAGCGCTTCAATATAGTCTTGAATCAGGCTCTCGCCCATGTTTTGCGTGAGCGTGAGTTTAGCGTTTTGCAGAGCTTCGGGGCTGTTGATGGTTTGGATGGATTGCACTTCCACCAATTGCGGCGCGGCGGGCAAATCCAACACGGTGTAAGCAGGTTTGCCGTTTTTCGGGATGGCCTTCATAAAGGCAAGATAGGCATCATCGCTCAACACGGAGCGCACTTGCATCGGCGCCACTTTTTGCACATTAGACCACGCTACCGCAGGGTTGTTGCCCGCTTCTAGCTCTTTTTGCAGATTTTTGGCGTGTTCCAGCGCAAGGCGACGGCTTTCGGCGAGTTTAAAACGCTCTTCCACGCGCGATTTGGCTTGCTCAAAGGTTTCGGTGCTCTCGGGGCGGGTTTCGGTGGCGCGGATAAACCAAGTTTCGCCGTCCACATTGATGGCAGCGGAGTTGAGTTTTTTGCTGAACACATCGCCTGCCAACAAGGCTTCCATCACGGCGGCAGGCACTTTCAGGCTGCCTGCGTTGGCTTTGGTGGTCCATTCGTTTTGCGTTTGCACGGTTAAGCCAAATTTTTGCGCAGCAGGCTGCAATTTATCGCGCGCGTTGAACACGGCTTCGCTCAATTCTTCGCGCTGTTTGTTGTATTCCTGCTGCGCTTTTTTCGCTTGCAAACTGCTGCGGATGCTGTCTTTTTGCGCGTCCAGCGACACATCAGCAATGTCTAACACGCGCACAATATGGTAGCCAAAATCGCTTTCCACCACGCCGCTCACTTCGCCTTTGTTTAACGCGAATGCCGCATCTTCCAAGGCTTGGCTGCCCAATTTGCCATCTTGCGCAATCTCGCCTAAATCGCCGCCATTGGCTGCGCTGCCCACATCTTGCGATACGCGTTTGGCAAGTTCAGCAAATTGCTCGGGATGGGCTTTGGCTTCGGCGGCAATTTTTTCGGCTTCGGCTTTGGCTTTTTCGCGCGTGGCGGCGTCGGCGGATTTGGGCGCTTCAATCAAGATATGCGCGATGTGGCGTTTCGGTTTCAGGCTGCCTTTGCTGGCGTTGTAGGCTTCTTCAATCTCGGCATCGCTCACAACTTGCTTGCTGGCGATGTCTTTGGGCGAGAGCACGATGTATTCAAATTTCGCGCCCTGCGCCAGCAGGAAGTCTTTTTTGTTGGCTTCGTAATATTTTTTTAGCGCGGCATCGTCCACTTTTACCTTGTCGGCAAAGGCTTGCGGATTCAACACATAAGCGCGGGTGGAGCGAGCCGCCAGCGCGGCGTTAATCACTTGCTGCGCTTGAAAATCGGAAACCACATTGCTGCCTAAGGTTTGCAGCAGCGCGGCGACAATCAAATTCTCGCGCTGCGTTTCCATAAACGATTGCTCGCTTTGGCGCGTGTTGGCAAGGTAGTCTTGGAACAATTTGGGATCAAATTTGCCGTTGCTGTCGTGAAATTGCGGCGTATCCACCACGATTTGTTTGATTTGCTCATCGCTTACCACGATGCCGAGTTGCTTGGCGCCTTCCATTAAATACGCGCGTTGCAGCAGGGTTTGGAACACGGCTTCGCGGTTGGCTTGCCCGCCTGCGGCTTCAGTGTTTTGCACGGCTTGGTCTAGCGCATAGCGCGTGATGGCTTGGTCGCCCACTTTAACGATGTAGTTGTCGCTGCTTGCGCCTTGAAAAGCAACAAAGCCGTAGCCCACAAAAGACACGGCGATCAAACCAAGCAAAATGGTTACGGGGGTGCGGAATTTATTGACTGAATGGAACATGGTGTTTTGTTTGCGATGAGTTAGGGTTGAAAGGGATTTTCAGGCTGCCTAAAAGCGCTGGCTGCGGCAGCCTGAAAAAGGTGGGGATTTTACCGTTTTGTGCAGGGCTTGTGTGTGGGATTTTGCCGCTGATGCAGCTTGAAAACCCTACCTGAAAATCGTGTTGATGCTGCGTTTTAACTTCGTTGAAGCCTTCGGCTTTCAGGCTGCCTTGGGTTTATTCTGCGCCACGCGCTTGCGCCGTGCTTCTTTGGGGTCGGCTTGCAGCGGGCGGTAGATTTCCACGCGGTCGCCATCGCGCAAGATATATTCGTCTTTCACCGCTTTGCCAAAGATGCCCAGCGGCGCGGTTTGCGGGGCGGCATCGGGAAAATCGTTTAACACGGGCGCGGCAAGGGCGGCTTGGCGCGCGGTGCTGTTTTCAGGCAGCCTGAAACGATAGAGCCGTTGTTGCTCGGCGGTGCCGTAGGCAACTTCAATGGTGATTTCGTTAGCCATAGCGTTTGTTTGCTTCTTTTACAAATGCGTCCACCAATTTGCTGGATACGCTGTTGAACACGGGGGCAATCAGGCGGCTGAGAATGCCTGTGAGTTCGTAGTTGAGCGTAAACGTGATTTGGCAGATGTCGTCGCCTAAATCGTCAAATTGCCATGTGCCGTGCAGGGATTTGAACGGGCCTTCCAGCAAGGTCATGCGGATTTCGCGGTTGGGGGTGTTGTGGTTATGCGTGGCGAAGGATTGGGTGATGCCCATGTAGTCCATGTGCAGGCGGGCTTTGAGTTCGGTTTCGCTGCGGTACAGCACTTCGCTGCGCCCATACCACGGCAGAAACTGGGAATAGTCTTCAACGTTGTCCACCAGCTGATACATTTGCGCTGCGCTGTGGGGGACGAGCATGGTTTTATGAATGCGGATTTCGGACATGATGGCAAGAGAGTGAAAGGTTTGCGGCAGCCTGAAAATGGGATGGCTTGGGGAGTGCGTTTTCAGGCTGCCTAAAAGGGTGGTTGAATAAAGATTGGCGGCGCGGGATAAGGCGTTTATTGTTTTTCAGGCTGCATCAGGTGGTTAAAGCAGCCTGAAAACGAAATGCGGCGAAGCGAAAAGGGTTTACCGCCCCGCCCAACGCCGTTTCAGGCTGCCGCATCATCTATTCGGCTTTTTCCGATTTTGATTCGCTATCCCCATCAGCAACGCCAAAATAAACATAATAGACAGCGTTGCCGTGCCGCCATAGCTCACCAACGGCAGCGGCACGCCCACCACGGGCAAAATGCCGCTTACCATGCCCATGTTGACAAAGGCGTAGCAGAAAAACGTCATCGTGAGCGCGCCAGCCAGCGTGCGGTTGTAAAGCGTTTTCGCCTGCCCAGCAATCACCAAGCCGCGCCCCAAAATCACCAAATACACAATCAACAGCAAAATATTGCCGATTAAGCCAAATTCTTCGCCATACACGGCAAAGATGAAATCGGTGGTGGATTCGGGGATGTAGTCCAAATGGGTTTGCGTGCCGTTAAGCCAGCCCTTGCCCCAAACGCCGCCCGAGCCGATGGCAATCATGGATTGCAAAATGTGATAGCCCGCGCCCAGCGGGTCTTTGGAGGGGTCAAGCAGGGTAAGCACGCGCTGTTTTTGGTAGTCGTGCATGCCGTAATTCCACATCACAGGCAGCGCGGCAGCAAAGGCAATCAGAGAAACCAGCAGCGCTTTCCACGGCAGCCCTGCAAAGAAAATCACAAACAAGCCCGAAGCCATAATCAGCGTGGCGGTACCCAAATCAGGCTGCTTCAAAATCAGCGCAACAGGCACAACAATAAGCACCAGCGCGGCAAGATAATGAAACCACGACAAATTATTCTCATAGCGCTGAAAAAACCACGCCACCGTCATCGGCAGCCCAATTTTCATGATTTCAGACGGCTGCAAGCGCACAAAACCCAAGTTAAGCCAGCGCGTTGAGCCGTTTACCGTAACGCCAAAAAAATGCACGCCCAGCAGCAACACCACGCCCAGCACATAAATCGGCAAGGCAAAATTGCTCAAAATATTGGGGCGAATCCGCGCAAAAATCAGCAGCAAGCCCACGCCCAAAATGGTGTGCAGGGTTTTGTTTTCCAACCGCCCGATTTCCTGCCCATCGGCGGAGTAAAGCAAAAACATACTCATCAAATACACGGCGAGCATGGCGTAAAACAGCCACGGGTCAAGCGGATCCCAAAACAAGCGTTTGGCTTTAATCAGCAGATTATCGTTGTGTTCTTGCATGATGATGGTCTCTTGGTTCAGAGGCGGCAGCGGGCGCAGAAGCAGGCGCGGATGCAGGGTTTGAGGCAGCCTGAAAATCAGGATTGGCACGCGCTGCTTTTTCCTGCGCCACCGCTTCAAAGGCAGCCTGAACATTGTTTTTCTGTTTCAACATCGGCACAGAAAGTTGCAGCAAAGGATTTGCCGTGCGGCGCGCGCCCGTGATTTCCTTGCTCACCTTATCCTGCTTCAATTGCAGCAGATAATAATCGGTTAAACGGCGTGCCACAGGCGCAGCGTTCACGCCCCAGCCCGCGTTTTCCAAAATCACCGCCACGGCAATTTGCGGCTTGTCCACAGGCGCAAAGGCGATAAACCAAGCATGGTCGCGGTGTTGCACGCGCAGCGCGGCGGCGTTGTAGCTTTTGCCCTGCGCAATTTGCACCACTTGCGCCGTGCCCGTTTTGCCGCCCATAGTGTAGCGCAAGCCCGCGCCAATTTTCGCCGCTGTACCGCCGCCTTGCAGCACCAGCTGCATCCCGCGTTTCACATAATTGAAATTACTTTGCTTATAAGGCAACACGCGCTCAGGCTTGGGGTCAATCACGGTGATTTGTTGATTTTCATGATCAAGCAGCTCTTTCACCAAATGCGGGCGAAAAACCGTGCCATTATTTGCCAGCGTGGCGGTGGCGTGCGCCATTTGCAGCGGCGTGAACGTGTTATAGCCCTGCCCAATGCTCACAGGCACCATCTCGGCGGGATTCCAATGGCGTTGTTTTTCCGTGCCTTTTGCCCAGCGTTTTGCCTTCCAAGCGGGGCTGGGCAAAATGCCGCGATATTCGCCGGGTAAATCAATGCCCGTGCGCTCGCCAAAGCCAAACGAAGCCAGATAAGGAAAGGCTTTTTCTATCCCCAATTCATAGCCTTGGCGATAGAAAAAAGTATCAGACGACACTTGAATCGCCCGCAGCAGCGTAACCGAGCCATGCCCGTTGCGCGCCGCATCGCGAAATTGGTGCTTCGTCCCTGGGATGCTCCACGCGCCGGGGGCGGGAACGTATGTGCCCTGCCCAATCTTGCCGCTTTCCAGAAACGTCATCGCCATAAACGGCTTAAACGTTGAACCAGGGGGATACATCCCTTGGGTTACGCGGTTGATTAGCGGGCGTTGCCAGTTTTCGTTGAGCGATTTCCAAGTGTCACTGTCAATGCCGTCAATAAACACATTGGGGTCAAAATTGGGCTTGGACACAAACGCCAACACGCCGCCCGTTTGCGGGTCTATCGCCACCAATGCGCCGCGGCGATTTGCCATCAAGCGGTCGGCTTCTTTTTGCAAACGAATATCCATCGCCAAACGCAGCGTTTGCCCCGTTTGCGATGGGTCGGAACGAATCACGCGCACAATATTGCCCGCCGCATCTTTTTCCACTTCTTGATAGCCTGGCGCGCCATGCAGCTGCTCTTCGTAATACGCTTCCAAGCCAGATTTACCAATGTGCGTGGTGCCGCGATACGCCGTTTCGCGCTTGTTTTCCACCAGCTTTTCCATGTCTTTATCGCTGATGCGTCCGATGTAGCCCAGAAAATGCGCGGTCAATGCGCCAAACGGATATTCGCGGAAGGTACGCGCGTTGATTTCCACGCCTTTAAAGCGATACAACTGCGCGGCAAGCGTGGAGGCTTCATCGGGGGTAAGTTTTAGTTTTAAGGGGACTTTTTCGTAAGAACGGTAGTCGGCACGGAATTTTTTGAAGCGGCGTAAATCATCATCGGTCAAATTCACATAGGCTTTGAGCGATTCAATTAAATCTTCCACCTTGCCTTCTACTTGGTTGGGGATGATTTCCAGCGAATAAGCAGGATAGTTTTGCGCCAACACCACGCCGTTGACATCGGTGATTTCACCGCGAATCGGCGGCGTGGGAATCAGCGTGATGCGGTTGGTGGTGGCTTGGGCAACGTATTCATTGTGTTTATACACCTGCAAAAACACGAAACGCGCCGCCAAAATGCCAAAGAAAATCAGAATAAAAACAAAAGCAGCCACCAAGCGCCAAATAAAATCGCGCTGGCGGTTGTGATTGGGTTGCGGAAAGCTGCCTGAAAATTGACGAGGTGTTTTCATCGGCGAGAGTTCAGAAAATTCAAGATAGAGACCATGATTTTATTCAACAATGGCCACAACAAAGCACCGACAACGGGCGAGAGAAAGACCGTCCAGCCATAAAAATGATGGGTGTAGCGCCAGCGAATAATCGTCAAAATGATTTCGCTGCACAACAAGGCAGCAAAGATTACCACCGCTTGTATGCCATAGTGATACAGCACAATTTGACGACGGTTTTGGATGACCAGATACGCCGCAACAATATAAGCCAGCGCATGCCCGCCCAGCGCGGCATTGGTGCCAATATCCATCAGCAAGCCGAGTAGAAAAGCAATGCCAATCCCCACGTTCTGCGGGCGGTTAATAATCCAATACATCAGCATCAATGCTGTAAATTCAGGCAGCCAATGAAACAGGCTGCCTGAAAGCGGAATAAAATCAATCAAAATTGCCAAAAAAAAGCTAATGTAAATCAAACGTTTTGGAATTTTGCTGTATAGAGTTTCGGATTCAGTCATGGTTTAGCGGAAGATGAGCCTGCCGCCGCAGAGGCAGCCTGAATAAGGGTGGAGTCGGTTTGCGGCAACACCAAAACATATTTGCTCACGCGCAGCGCAGCCATGGGTTTTAGCTCAGCGCGGTAAAAAGGTGTGCCCGCATTGCGGCTGGTGAGTAGAACTTTGGCAACGGGAATGCCTGCGGGATAAACACTATCCAAGCCCGAAGTAACCAACACATCGTTGGGTTGCAAATCGGCATCAGTAGGAAAATAGCGCAATTCAATATTGCCGCTGCCGCCGTAAAGCAAGGTACGCACGCCTGTTCGCGCCACCATAACGGGGATGGTGTTGGTGGTATCGGTGAGCAAATGCACTTCGGCAATCAGTGGATGCACTTGGGTTACTTGCCCCATTAAGCCCGCATCATCCACCACCGCATCACCTGCGCGGATGTTGTCGTTTGCGCCTTTGTTAATAATGACTTTGCTGCCTATTGGCTCTTTACCGTTGGAGATGATTTCGGCGGCAGTGATAATGGTTAAACCGTGATTTTTCAATGCCAACAACGATTGCAATTCTTCTAACTGCTTGGTTTGCATATCCACTTGGCTGGCGTGCAAGCGCAACTTGGCGTTTTCTTGCGTTAAACGCTGGTTTTCGCTGAGCAAATAGGTTTGTGATTGCAGCAAAGCATTGCCGTATTCATACCATTCAACAGGCTTATTGGCTAACCATTGCAAGGGATAGAGTGAAGTGGCAACGTATTGCTTGGCGGTTTTCAGAGCAGAAAAATGGTTATCCAGCATCAATAAAGCGATGGATGCCAGCGCCAAGCAAATCAGTTTATTAACTGGGCGAATGCCCCGTTGCATAAAAGAAAGCGATTCAGACATTGGAACAGTTTTCAGGCAGCCTGAAAATCAATAAGAGTCGTTTTTCACAAACACAGAATTCATTCTGCCAATCATTTCAAGAGCTTTGCCCGAACCACGCGCCACGCACGTTAGCGCATCTTCGGCAATCAACACGGGCAAGCCAGTTTCTTCAGCGAGCAGGCGGTCTAAGCCTTTGAGTAATGCGCCGCCGCCTGTGAGCACCAATCCGCGCTCGGCAATGTCTGCGCCCAATTCGGGCGGCGTTTGCTCCAATGCGCTGCGAACGGCTTGCACAATTTGGCTTAATGGATCGGCAAGTGCTTCTAAAACTTCGTTGGATGTAATGGTGAATGAACGCGGGATGCCTTCTGCTAAATTGCGCCCTTTCACTTCCATTTCGCTCACTTCGGTGCTGGGGAAAGCAGAGCCGATGCGTTTTTTGATTTCTTCGGCAGAGGCTTCGCCAATCAACATGCCGTAGTTGCGGCGGATGTATTGAATGATTGCTTCGTCAAATGTGTCGCCGCCGACGCGGATGGAATGCGAATACACCACGCCATTCAGCGAAATCACGCCGACTTCGGTTGTGCCACCACCAATATCCACCACCATAGAGCCTGTGGGCTCTTCAATCGGCAAGCCTGCGCCAATCGCGGCGGCCATCGGTTCTTCAATTAAATAAACAGCAGATGCGCCTGCTTCTTGCGCCGAATCGCCAATCGCTTTGCGCTCTACTGGCGTTGCGCCACAGGGCACGCAAATCACAATGCGCGGAGCGGCTGCCCATTTGCTGTTATTTACTTTGCGAATAAAGGCTTTGAGCATTTTGCCCGTAACCACAAAATCGGCAATCACACCGTCTTTCATCGGGCGAATGGCTTGGATAGAACCTGGGGTGCGCCCCAGCATTTTTTTGGCTTCTGTGCCCACTGCCAGCGTTTCTTTGCGCCCTGCGCTGTCCACCTGCACTGCTACAACGGAGGGCTCATCCAACACGATGCCTTTGCCTTTAATATAAATCAGCGTGTTAGCTGTGCCCAAGTCAATGGCTATATCGTTAGAAAAATAACGAGTGAAAAAGTGCAGCATAAGAAATCCTGAAAATATGATATTAAACAATAATAATTTAAAGCAGGGCAATCGCGGCAGGCAGCCTGAAATCGCCATGCTTTGCAATAGCTTTTCGGTTATAATCGCGCGCTTTGGCGGATAAAATAAACGCGCAATCATACCTTAATTTCACAAATTACCAAACTAAATTTAAGGATTTTAACCATGTCTCTTACGCTTGCCGATGTTGAAAAAATCGCAAAACTTTCGCGCTTAACTTTAAGCGATGATGAAAAAAACAGCACACTGGAAAAATTGAACGCCGTGTTTGAATTGGTGGAAAAAATGCAGACGGTAAACACCGATGGCGTTGAGCCAATGGCGCATCCGCACGAAGTAGCTTTGCGTTTGCGCGAGGATGCGGTTACGGAAAGCGATCACGCGGCGGAATATTTGGCGGTTGCACCTGAGGTGCGCGATCGGATGTATATTGTGCCGCATGTGATTGAATAGTGATTTTCAGGCTGCCTGAACAACAATCCTATTCAAGGCAGCCTGAAAAATAATACACACGCAATTCAGAAAGTTTCATCATGCCCCATCTTCATCTTTTCTATCTCGGCGGCAACGCGGGCAAATCCAATATAGAAGTGCACGATGTTCAATTCGCCATTTGCGACACTTGGCAGCAAGCCATCCCCGCGCTCAAAGCTGCTTGGTTTGGCGATGCCGACAAAATCCACATAGATGGCTGGCAAATTATCAGCTGGGCAGACGGCTACGACATCCACATCGCACCAAAATCCGAAACCGCCATTTCAGGCTCAGGCAGCCTGAAACTCTATTTTGTTAACGTAGGCGGTTATCGCGCCGATGCGCTGCCCGAAGCTCATGAATTCAATGTATTTGTTGCCCAAAACGCCGACGAAGCCAAACAAAAAGCCCTAGCCACCCTGCTGCCCAACCACAACACCTTGCATAAAGACAATCTAAAAGACGTGGACAATGTTTTGCTGCTCAACGAGTTATCCGATGATTGGCAAATCATTTTAACGCCCAATCCAGAAGGCAAGCCCGCCCCAATCGGCTTTCAAGGCTACCAACCGATTTAATTATTGTTCAAATATTTAAGGAAAGACGCTCCAAAATGACCACCTACACCCTAACCCAAGCCAGCCAACTACTCCAAAGCAAACAAATCTCCGCCGTTGAGCTGGCAACTGAATACCTTAACGCCATCAACGCGCGCAACCCATCCATCAACGGCTACATCACGCTCAACCCCGATGCCACCCTAGCTGAAGCGCGCGCCGCCGACGAACGCATCGCGCAAGGCAATGCCCACGCGCTCACTGGCGTGCCGATTGCCTACAAAGACATTTTCTGCCAAACAGGCTGGCGCACAGCTTGCGCGTCCAAAATGCTGGACAACTTTGTTGCGCCCTACACCGCCACCGTGGTGCAAAATTTGTTGGACGCGGGCATGGTAACGCTGGGGCGCACCAACATGGACGAATTTGCCATGGGTTCCAGCAACGAAACTTCGTATTACGGCGCGGTGCACAATCCTTTTAACACGCAACACGTTGCGGGCGGCTCATCAGGCGGCTCGGCTGCCGTGGTGGCGGCACGTCTTGCACCCGCCGCGCTGGGCTCGGACACAGGCGGCTCAATCCGCCAACCCGCATCGCATTGCGGCATCACAGGCTTGAAGCCCACCTACGGCATCGTTTCGCGCTTTGGCATGATTGCCTACGCATCCAGCTTTGACCAAGCTGGCCCCATGGCGCAAACCGCCGAAGACTGCGCGCTGTTGCTCAACCAAATGGCGAGCTTTGACGAGCGTGACAGCACCAGCCTAGAACGCGCGCCCGAAGACTACACCAGCCAATTAAATCAACCGCTTAAAGGCATGAAAATCGGCTTGCCCAAAGAATATTTCACCCAAAACAACAGCGCAGACGTTCAGGCTGCCTTAGAAAACGCCAAAGCCTTGCTGCAAGCGCAAGGTGCTGAATTAATAGAAGTTTCGCTGCCGCAAACCGAGTTATCCATTCCTGCTTACTATGTGCTCGCATCTGCCGAAGCCAGCACCAATCTTTCGCGCTATGACGGCGTGCGCTATGGGCATCGCGCCAAAGAGTTCGCCAATTTGGACGAAATGTACAGCAACACGCGCGCCGAAGGCTTTGGCAGCGAAGTCAAACGCCGCATTATGATTGGCACTTATGTGTTGAGCCACGGCTACTACGATGCCTATTATCTCAAAGCGCAAAAACTGCGCCGCTTGGTTGCCAACGATTTTCAGGCTGCCTTTGCGCAATGCGACTTGATTTTAGCGCCCGCCGCGCCGACTGCCGCGCCGAAATTGGGCGAGCTAAACCAAGACCCTGTGCAAGCCTATCTTTCTGATATTTATACGATTGCCGTTAATCTGGCGGGCTTGCCTGCATTGAGCCTGCCTGCGGGATTGAGCGCAGATGGCTTGCCGATTGGCGTGCAACTGATTGGCAACTATTTTGCCGAAGCCAAGATTTTAGGCGCGGCGCATCAAATGCAGTTGCATAGTGATTGGCATAGCAAAACGCCTGCGTGATGGTTTTCAGGCTGCCTTATCTTGTCCGATAGGCAGCCTGAAATTTGTTTACACCATTGCTCCATCCATTGAGCAAATAGTGCCATCTCTGCTTTTTCAGACTGCCGATACTGGGTTTTAAGCTAAGTCCTAATCGCCAATGGCAGCCTGAAAGTGAGCTTACAAGTTCACGCAAAGCTAAAACCTATTCGCACACACGCTCGCTCTATTTCCATTCAATCCCCATTCAACCTTTTCAGGCTGCCTTATCCTTCTCCGATAGGCAGCCTGAAAATTGTTTACACCATTGCTCAATTCATTTAGCGAATGTTGCCATCTCTGCTTTTTCAGGCTGCCGATGCTGGGGTTTAAGCTAATTCCTAATCACCAACGGCAGCCTGCGCAGCGCAGCGAAAAACCGTCCACACCCCCCGCCCCTTCCCAACCCACCGTCCACCCGCTCAAATAATTGTAAACAAATTGTAAAGCTGCCATAATCGCCCTTCATTTTCTTCACCACGCAACAAAGGAAAAGTCATGGCAACACAAACCGCCAACGCGCTTCGTTTTCTTTCAATGGACACCGTGCAAGCCGCCAATTCTGGCCACCCTGGCGCACCCATGGGCATGGCAGACATGGCAGACGTGCTCTGGCGCGAATTTCTGCGCCACAACCCCAAAAATCCGCAATTTGCCAACCGCGACCGCTTTGTGCTGTCCAACGGACACGCCTCCGCGCTGCTGTACAGCCTGCTGCATTTGAGCGGCTACAACTTATCCGCAGACGATTTGCGCAACTTCCGCCAACTGCACAGCAAAACCCCCGGCCACCCCGAATACGGCTACACCGACGGTGTGGAAACCACCACCGGCCCGCTGGGGCAAGGCATTGCCAACGCCGTGGGCATGGCGTTGGCAGAAAAACTGCTCGCTGCCGAATTCAACCGCGACGGCTTTGCCATTGTGAACCACCACACCTATGTTTTCTTGGGCGACGGCTGCCTGATGGAAGGCATCTCGCACGAAGCTGCATCGCTGGCGGGCACGCTGGGCTTGGGCAAACTGATTGTTTTGTATGACGACAACAATATTTCCATTGATGGCAAAGTGGACGGCTGGTTCACCGAAAACATTCCCGAACGCTTCAAAAGCTACGGCTGGCACGTCGTGCCCAATGTGGACGGGCATAACCCCGACGCCATCCGCGCCGCCATCGCCGCCGCGCAAGCCGAAACCGCCCAGCCATCCATCATCTGCTGCAAAACGCTGATCGGCAAAGGCGCTGCCACCAAAGAAGGCAGCCACAAAACCCACGGCGCACCATTGGGCGCGGAAGAAATCGCCGCCACGCGCCAGCATTTGGGCTGGAATCACGCGCCGTTTGAAGTGCCTGCCGATGTGTATGCCGCTTGGAACGCCGCCGAAAAAGGGGCAAAACTGGAAGCCGAATGGAACGCGCTGTTCGCGCAATATCAAGCGCAATATCCTGAATTGGCTGCGGAATTTGAACGCCGCATGACTGGCAGGCTGCCTGAAAACTTTGCAAGCGCGGTGAAGGTTGCCATCAGCGAATTTGCTGAAAAAGCCGAAAAAATCGCCACGCGCAAAGCCAGCCAAAACAGCATTGAAGTGTTGGCAAAAGTGTTGCCCGAATTGGTGGGCGGCTCGGCGGATTTAACGCCGTCTAACCTAACCGATTGGTCGGGCAGCGTTTCGGTAACGAAAAACGGCGGCGGCAACTATATTCACTACGGCGTGCGCGAATTTGGCATGGCGGCAATCATGAACGGCATGGCGTTGCACGGCGGTGTGCGTCCGTTTGGCGCAACGTTTTTGATGTTCAGCGAATACGCCCGCAACGCGCTGCGCATGGCGGCGTTGATGAAAATCAACCCTGTGTTTGTGTTCACGCACGATTCCATCGGCTTGGGCGAAGACGGCCCAACGCATCAGCCTGTTGAGCAAATCGCCAGCCTGCGCCTGATTCCGAATATGGACGTTTGGCGCCCTTGCGATACGGTGGAATCGCTGGTGGCGTGGTCGGAAGCCATCAAAACGGCAGACCGCCCCAGTAGCCTGATTTTCAGCCGCCAAAACCTGCCCTGCATTCCGCGCGATACGGATACGACTGATGCCATTGCGCGCGGCGGATATTGCCTGAAAGAAGCGGATGGCAAGGCGCAGGCGGTGATTATCGCCACGGGCTCGGAAGTGGAACTGGCGTTGAACGCGCAAAAAGCGTTGGCAGAACAAGGCATTGCGGTTCGCGTGGTTTCTATGCCGTGCACCAATGTGTTTGAGCGCCAGCCTGCCGCGTATCGCGCACAAGTGTTGCCTGCCGATTTGCCGAAAGTGGCGGTGGAAGCGGGCGTGTCGGATGGTTGGTATAAATATGTCGGCAGCAACGGCAAGGTAATCGGCTTGGACAGATTCGGCGAATCCGCGCCTGCCGATGAGCTGTTTAAGCTGTTTGGCTTTACTGTGGAGAATGTGGTGGCGGCGGTGAAATCGGTGCTGTAAGCCATGTGTGAATCAATCGGCAGCCTGAAAAACTAAAAAACTGTTTTCAGGCTGCCTTAATCCTAAGCAGTAAGCAGCCTGAAAACAGACTCAGATGCACGTTTTAGCTTCGCTGAAACTCGCTTCGCTCGTTTTCAGGCTGCCTTTTTATTGGCGTGGGGATTGGGCGGCGATGGTAAATGCTGCACGGGGTGCAGGGGCTTGCCCCTGCTCGTGGTAGGCGGCGAAACGCCTGCTCTGGCAAAAGATAAGCGGGCGGTAGGCTAAAAGGGGCGAGCGTTTGTTTTGGGGGTGGATGCGGGTTTAGGTTGTGGAAGCGTGCAAACTTGTTTTCAGGCTGCCTTTGGGGGTGATAAGGCAGCCTGAAAAGGGTTGAATGGGTTGAATGGCAAGGGGCAAATGTGCGGATGGGTTTTTGGCTTCGCAGAAGTTCGCAAGCTCGGGTTTGGTTCGCACAAGCGTGCAAACGCGGTTTCAGGCTGCCGATAAGTCTATGATTTCTATGCCTAGCTGGGGCATAAGCTGGTAGAGATGGGTGTAGCTGGGCTGTTGGAAGTGTGACTCTTGCGGGCGGATGCTGTGGATGTGAACGTTGGGGAATTGGCTGACGTTGAGCGCGGCGCTGCTGGCGATGTGGTAGATGTGGATGGGGGTGTGCGCTTGTTGATGCTGTTGCAGTAGCCAGTCTTCAAAAATCAGTGGGGTGTGGATGTAGTTGAGTTTGGGGATGGTGTAGTGTTCGCGGGGGTGGGGGAAGTAGTGGCTGATGGGGAAGCGGTCGCTGATGCGTTGCATTAGGGCGATGTTGCGCTGGGCTTCGGGATAGATAGGCTGCCCGAGCAGGATGTGGCGTGCGGGGCTGGGCGTGGGCGATGGGGCGTTTTCAGGCTGCGTTTGCCAGAGTTGCAGGGGGGTGGTGGGGCTGACGATGTTGGGGAGATTGGGGTATAGGGTGTGGTGTTGGCGGCTGAGTTGGCGCAGGCTTTCGGTGGTGTGGCGGATGCCTTGCAGGCGGTTGAGCAGGCGGCGTTTTAGGCTTAGGCGGCTGTGGTAGAGAATGCTTTGGGGGTAGAGATTGCCTGTGCCGTCGTCGAAGGTTTCTAGGCGGTCAAAGGTGAGATGGCTGGCGGGGTATTGGACGTTGGGGTTGTCTATGCTGGCGGCGTAGAGTGTGTGGTAGTGCGTGTCTAGTCCGTTGAGCAGATGTGGCAGCCTGAAAGCGCGTTGCCAGCTGCGTTGGGGGACGATGTAATAGGCGCTGCGGCGGCAATGGGCGGCGGTTTGTTGGTAATAGTGTTGGAATTTGGCGTTGTGCGCTTCGGGGTAGCACACCATCAGCAAGTCGGCGCTTTGCTGGCTTTGGGCGATTAGACTTTGGGCGATTAGGGCTTGCAGGGGGGTGAGACAGATGAAGAGATTGAGCATGGTGTTGGGGGATGGGGCAGCCTGAAATGGGATAAGGGGTTTTCAGGCTGCCTTTAAATGGCGTAGTTCAGATGATGCTTATGCGTTATCGGGTTGAATAAACCGCCATTCGCCTGCGGCTAAATCTTGCGTGTCCCATGCGCCAAACTGCGTGCGGTGCAGCTGGGCAACGCGGTTGCCTGCGGCGGCAATCATGCGTTTGACTTGGTGGTATTTGCCTTCGGTGATGGTCATCAGCAGGGTGGTGGGGTTTTGCAAGATGGCTTCTTGCGCGGCGACGGTTTCGTTGTCGTCGTGCAGCAGCACGCCGTTTTTCAGGCTGGTGCATAGGGTTTCATCGGCGGGGTGTTTGAGCGTGATGCGGTAGATTTTGGCGACTTTGTGCTTGGGCGATGTCATGCGG
The DNA here is from genome assembly GCA_963520365.1 of uncultured Kingella sp. Taxonomy (GTDB): domain Bacteria; phylum Pseudomonadota; class Gammaproteobacteria; order Burkholderiales; family Neisseriaceae; genus Kingella_B. Next base: position 47,076 of record CAUQQW010000001.1, on the reverse strand, counting down.
TGGTTGAACTGCCCATCGTTGGTAATCAGCAGCACGCCTGTGGTGTCGGCATCCAGCCGTCCGATGGCTTGAATGCTGGCGGCGCGGATTTGATCGGGCAACAGGGTGAACACGCTGGGATAGTCGCGCGGCTTGTGCGAGACTTCGTAATCGGCGGGCTTGTTGAGCAGGATGTAAAAATACGGCAGCGGGATAACCAGCGCGTCTTCGTCTTCTATCACAAGGCTGCGCACGTTTTCAGGCTGCACTTGGGCTTTGTCGCTGGCGATGGTTTCGCCGTTGATTTGCACCAGTTGATGTTTGACGAGCCATTGGCAGCCTTTGCGGGTGTCTATGCCTTGGGCTTGCAGGTATTTGATGATGTTCATGCGTCTCTTTCGGGATGGATTGCATCTTGGCAGCGGTTTGCCATTTGTTTTCAGGCTGCCTTTGCTGAATAGGAAAAGGCAGCCTGAAAACGCTTGCAAGGCTTTCAGGCTGCCTTTGGCTGTTTACAAGATTTGGAACACGAAAAACACCAGCGTGTGCACAATAAACAGCGGAATCAAAATGCCAAACGACCACGCCATATAGCCAAAGAAGCTGGGCATTTTCACCTTGCGCTGCTCGGCGATGGCTTTCACCATAAAGTTTGGCGCGTTGCCGATGTAGCTGAGTGCGCCCATAAACACTGAGCCCATGGAAACCGCCAGCAGCGTGTGAAATAGCTCACCGCGCATCAGCTCGTGTGGGTCGCCGCCTGCCATGTTAAAGAATACGAGGTAGGTGGGGGCGTTGTCCAAGAAGCCTGATAACAGCCCACTCATCCAAAAATACATGGCGTTGATGGGCTGCCCTGCGGCATCGTGTACCAACGCAATCACGCCTGAAAACGCGCCTTTTTCGCCCGCTTGCAACATGGCAAGCACAGGAGAAATGGTGATGAAAATGCCTGCGAACAGCTTGGCAACTTCGGCGATGGGGTCAAAGTTAAACTCGTTGCCCGCGCGCACCTGCTTGGGCGTTACCCACAGCGAAATAATAGTGAGCACCACCAAAATGACATCGCGCGCCATGTTTTGCGGTTCCAAATGCGCGCCAAGAATTTCAAAGCCGTGCGATTCGGGCTTCCATAGCCCTGATAACAAAACTGCGCCAATCACGCCCGCCAGCAGCAAGAAGTTGATTTTGCCGTAGATTTTGATGCCGTCCACCGCAGGGAAGGCTGGCTGCGCGAAATGGGTATCGGGCGTGGGATCGCGTGGCAAAACTTCGTCTGCTTGAGCGAAATAGCGGCTGTCTAAAATATAAAACACGGTGAGCAACACGATGGTGCTGATTAACACGGGCGGGAACATATGAAGCACCGTCCAGCCAAAATCCACGCCTTTTAAGAAGCCCAGAAAGAGCGGGGGATCGCCCAATGGCGTTAAACCGCCGCCGATGTTGGCAACCAAAAAGATGAAAAAAATCACCACATGAACGTTGTGTTTACGGTTGTCGTTGGCTTTGAGCAAGGGGCGAATCATCAGCATCGCCGCGCCTGTGGTACCCATAATGGATGCCAGCGCCGTGCCGATGGCGAGCAAAGCGGTGTTGAGCTTGGCTGAGCCGTGCAAATTGCCCCACACAAGGATGCCGCCCGATATGGTGTATAGCGCAAGCAGCAGCAAAATAAACGGGATGTATTCGCCAATCATGGCGTGGGCGATGAGGTGCAGGCTTTGGTGCGAGCCGAATGTGAGCGTGAACGGGATAAGAAAAAGCAGCGTCCAGCCGAGGGTGATTTTGCCGAAGTGGTGATGCCATGTGTTGGCGAAAAATAGGGGTCCTAGCGCAATGGAGAGCAAAACAAGGGCAAAGGGAATGCCCCATGCAAGGCTGAGCTCGGCGGCGTTGAATTCGGCGGCTTGGGCAAGGCTGGGCGCAAGCAGCGCCAATATGGGTGAGATGATTTGGGTGAGTTTCATGGTTTTCCTGTGTGGATACTGCGATACGCGCGGCTTGTTTGCTCGCAATGCGGCGCGTGGCGTAGATTTTTGAGTGAACTGGTTGTGCCGATTCATTTAAAAATCTAACGTGGTGCTGGGGGTGGAGCAAAGTATTGACCACGTGGTTTGAAACGCAGGATGGGGTAAACAAAAAAAGCAGCCTGAAAAAGCGCATTTGCATCGCTGCCGATGGTGGGCGGCGGTTTTTCTGCTGGCGCTGCGGTAATTTGCGCCGTGGGCAACAGAAAAATGCCTGCGAACATTCTTATCACCATGTTTTGCCTGCGTGATGAAAATGCTTTGGGCTGCTTGTGAAGCGGATTTGGGTAAACAACGTTTGATTGTAAAAAATTATTTACGAAAAGTCATCTTTTTGTGGGATTTTCTTGGGTTAGGTTAAGAATTGTTGCCATGCGCGGGACGTGCGGCGACTGCGACAGCCTGAAAAGCGGGCGCTGTGTGGCGCAATCTTTTTCTCTATAATCTGCGCTTTTGGTTTTCAGGCTGCTGTTATGGTTAAGGTTACAACGCTGGATGCGGAATTTGAATTATTGCCCGATGAGTCGCTGTTGGCGGGCTTGGAGCGCACGAACCATGTGGTGGAATATCAATGCCGCAGCGGCTATTGCGGCTCGTGCAGAGTGAAATTGCTGGCGGGGCGGGTGTCGTATCGCGAGCTGCCGATGGCGTTTATTGCCGAGGGGGAGATTTTGGCGTGTTGCTGCGTGTTGGAAACGGATGTGGCGGTGGCTTGTCGGTTGCGGGATGATGGGATGAGTAGGTAGGGTTTGTGGTGGAGTGGGAATTATGTGATGCAAGGGTGGCTGGGGCTGCCCTTTTTTGTTGCGGTTATAAGTGGGGATGAGTGCGCTAAATGGGGTTTCAGGCTGCCGTTGGCGGGATAGAAGAAACAGTTTTCAGGCTGCCTTGGGGCTTAGGCAATGACCAAAGACAGCCTGAAAAACAGCGGGCAACCTTGTTCACACGATTGCCCGCCTGTTCAAACTACGCTTCGCTGCCACCCACCGTAAGCCCTGCATCAATCCGCAGCGTCGGCTGCCCCACGCCCACGGGCACGCTTTGCCCGTCTTTGCCACACACGCCGATGCCTGTGTCTAAGCGGCTGTCGTTGCCAATCATGGAAACGTGTTTGAGCACTTCGGGCCCGTTGCCGATGATGGTTGCGCCTTTTACGGGGTATTGCAATTTGCCGTTTTCCACCCACCATGCTTCGCTGGCGGAGAAGACGAATTTGCCGCTGGTGATGTCCACTTGCCCGCCGCCAAAGTTTACGGCGTAGATGCCTTTATCGATGCTGGCGATGATTTCTTCGGCTTCGTGCGTGCCGTTTTCCATAAAGGTGTTGGTCATGCGCGGCATGGGGGCGGATGAATAGCTTTCGCGCCGTCCGTTGCCCGTGGGGCTTGCGCCCATTAGCCGTGCGTTGGTTTCGTCTTGCATATAGCCGGTGAGAATGCCGTCTTCAATCAACACGGTGCGGCGGGTTTCGTTGCCTTCGTCGTCAATATTCAGGCTGCCGCGGCGCTCGGCGATGTTGCCTTGGTCAATCACGGTTACGCCTTGGGCGGCGACGCGCTGCCCAATCAACCCTGAAAACGCGCTGGTTTGCTTGCGGTTGAAGTCGCCCTCCAAGCCATGCCCTACGGCTTCGTGCAGCAGCACACCCGGCCAGCCGTTGCCGAGCACCACGGTCATCGCGCCTGCGGGAGCGGGACGGGATTCTAGGTTGGTTAGGGCTTGCTGCACGGCGTGGTTCACATATTCTTGGATTTTCGCGTCGTCAAAATACGCCAAATCAAGGCGTCCACCGCCGCCTGCGCTGCCCTGCTCGCGCCGTTCGCCCTGCTTGGCGATGACAGTGAGGCTCAGGCGCACCAGCGGGCGGATGTCGGCGGCGTGTTTGCCGTCTAGCCGCGCGATGTAAATCATGTCGTGCTCGCAGGTTAGCCCCGCCATCACTTGCACGATGCGCGGGTCGGCGGCGCGGGCGAGCGTTTCTACTTTTTGCAGCAGGGCAACTTTTTGCGGCGAGCCCAGCGTGGTGATGGGGTCAAACGCGCCATACACGCTGGGGCAGCCTGAAATTTGGCTGGGCACGCGCACGGGCGTTTGGTTGCCCGCATCGCCAATCGCGCGCACGGCTTGGGCAGCGCGTTGGATGGCATCCGCCGATAGGCTGTCGGCATAGGCAAACGCGGTTTTTTCACCCGACACGGCGCGCACGCCTACGCCTTGGTTAATCTGATAACTACCTGATTTTACAATACCTTCGTCTAAATGCCAGCTTTCAAAGGCGGTGCGCTGGCAGTAAATATCGGCGTAGTCCACATGGTGTGCGCCGATAAGCGACAAAGATTGCGCCAGCGTTTCGGCGGAAAGATGGTTGGCATGAAGCAGATTTTGCGCGACGGTTTGGGGGATGGATTGCATGGTTTTCAGGCTGCCTAATGAAATGAAAGGAAGCGGATTATACTGGAAATTGAAGGGCGGGTTTCAGGCTGCCTTGGAGGGATGGGGCAGCCTGAAATAACGTTTAGCGAAACCCAAATGGAGCGGCGACAGCTCGTCGCCAAAATGGCGGATTGAAACAAGGCAGCCTGAAACGGCAAAACGGGATGATTGCTTTTCAGGCTGCCTAATCCATCGCAAATGTTTGATGCTGCTGCCCTCCCCTACGTCCAGCCGAACGCAGCATCCTTTTTTCGGAAACAAGCGTGCGCTTGTTCGATGACGCGCAAAGCGCGACTAGTTCGCACGCGCCGAAAAAAGGATGCAGCCTTCGGGAAGTACCTGCACGTCGGGGTCGCCTTTCTTTTGCTTTGAACCTGTATTCATTAGCCGCGTGAATAGATTTTGCGTCATAAAAGCATGGATACAAGGCGCAAAGCACAGCAAGGTTGGATACCTTGCGAGCATTTGCAACGCAGTAGCCATGTTTTTAGGACGCGAAAGCTATCGCGTGGATGATGAATACAGGTTCACACTTTGGCGAAGCAAAGAAAAGTAAGTGCCCCGTCGGCACGAGACGCATGGTTAAAGCTAAACAAAAAGCTAACCACAAAGCACTCATTCCTTTTTCAGGCTGCCTACTGTTGTCGCGTGGTTATTTATCGTTGCCTTGCTATTCAATCCAATAGGCAGCCTGAAAATGATTTAGCGTAGCGCAAACGGTTTTTTGCTGCGAGACGGATTGGGTTTCAGGCTGCCTTTGGCATGAGAAATGCAATTAAGCAGCCTGAAAACAATTTTGCCCTAGCGCAAACGATTTTTGTTGCGCAATGGATTGATTTCCAGCCCAGCCCATCCCCAATAAGGCAGCCTGAAAACTATCCTTATGCTATCATCCGTTAAACTTTCTTAACACTCATCCCCCCAAAGGAAACCATCATGCAAAACTACCAAGCTCCCAACGAACAAGGCTTTTTTGGCGAACACGGCGGCGTGTACGTTGCCGAAACGCTGATTCCCGCGCTGCAAGAACTCGCCCAAGCCTATGCCACCGCCAAGCAAGACCCGCAATTTTGGGCAGAATTTGAGCACGATTTAAAACACTATGTCGGCCGCCCCAGCCCCGTTTACCACGCCGAGCGCCTGTCCGCCCACCTCGGCGGCGCGCAAATCTGGCTCAAACGCGAAGATTTGAACCACACCGGCGCCCACAAAATCAACAACACCATCGGGCAAGCCCTACTCGCCCGCCGCATGGGCAAAAAGCGCGTCATCGCCGAAACAGGCGCAGGGCAACACGGCGTAGCCAGTGCCACCGTAGCCGCCCGCTTTGGCATGGAATGCCATGTTTACATGGGCGCAGACGACATCATCCGCCAAGCCCCCAACGTGTTCCGCATGAAATTGCTCGGCGCAAACGTAGTCAGCGTAGAAAGCGGCAGCCGCACGCTCAAAGACGCGATGAACGAAGCCATGCGCGAATGGGTTGCCCGCGTGGACGACACCTTCTACATCATTGGCACCGCCGCCGGCCCCGCGCCCTATCCCGAAATGGTGCGCGATTTTCAATGCGTCATCGGGCGCGAAGCCCAAGCGCAAATGCAAGAAGCCATCGGGCGGCAACCCGACGTTGCCGTAGCCTGCGTGGGCGGCGGCTCCAACGCCATCGGCTTGTTCCACCCCTATATCGCCACCGCGCAAACCCGCCTAATCGGCGTGGAAGCAGGCGGCTTGGGCATCCACACCGCCAGCCACGCCGCGCCCATCTCATCCCACGCCCCCATCGGCGTGCTGCACGGCTTTCGCAGCTATTTGATGCAAGACGACAATGGGCAAATCCTCGGCACACATTCCGTGTCCGCAGGCTTGGACTACCCTGGCATCGGGCCCGAACACAGCCATCTGCACGACATCAAGCGCGTGGAATACACCACCGCAGGCGACGAAGCCGCCTTACAAGCCTTTGATTTACTTTGCCTATACGAAGGTATCATCCCCGCGCTGGAAAGCAGCCACGCGCTGGCATGGGCAGTAGAAAACGCGCCCAAGATGGGCAAAGACCAAGTGATTTTGGTAAACCTGTCGGGGCGCGGTGATAAAGACATCAACACCGTGGCGAAGCTCAAAGGGATCGAGTTGTAAGGCGCATGTGCAGGCTGCCTGAAAGGTTGGAAACAGCTTTTCAGGCAACCCTTTTTTCTTTCAGGCTACCTGAAACCCCATAGGCATAAATGCACACCCTACGGCTGCCCTGCCACGATACGCACTCAAAAAAAGAAACAAGCGGCACGACGTTTGGCCAAACAAGTAATCAATGGTTTTTCAAAGACAGCCTTGCCTTCTGCTACTGGCAAATGCAGGAATCGGTGCAAAACCGTCAAAGTAAAAAACAATCTATAAGGAATGGATTTATGAGTACAAAATTTCATATCGACAACGGTTGCGTCGTTATCTATCCACCGACAAAACTGGCGGAAGGCTTAAAATTTGCCAAAAAACGGAATATCCGCAATATTCGAGTAAAAGAGAGCCTGCTGGGAGGCAACCCGAATAATGTGTTTGATTTGGATTTGTCCGCATTTGCCCTGTTTCCGGAAATCGAACGCGTGATGATACGGGATGGCTTCAAAATTGGCAGCGTTAAAGGGACGGAGAGTTTTTACGATACCCAAATCTATTACCTCTGGCTTTTTGAAAATTTCAATACCCCTTTGGAACTTCATCGTTTTCCCCATTTGACGGATTTATATGTTACCGAAACCGCCAAACTGAAAATCCGCAGGCTGCCCGAAACCTTATTAAATATCGAAATACGCAAGCTGTCGCATGATGATTTAAGCATTTTCCGCGATACGCCGAAACTGAAAACATTATTTCTTGTCTCGCCGAAAATCAGCAGCCTGAACGGATTGGAAGGTTGTGCCGATTTGGAAAAAATGTTCTTGTTTTTAGCACCAAGGCTGACCGATATTCGAGCCATCAACCAATTGGCTAGTCTGAAAGAACTGCATTTTGAACGCTGCAAAAATATGACCCAATCCGTACTGGAACAAATCACTTCAAGCAGCCTGAAAATACTGCATGTCCGCTTTTCTGTGGAAGATTTGTCGTTTCTGAAAAACTTTCCCAACTTGGAAGAGTTTTATTTTACCGATATTAAGGATGGCAACCTTTATCCCTTATTGGATACTAAAATCAAACATGCAGGATTTTCCAAGAAAAAACACTATACGCATAGACATGATGAAATGAGCAAGCTGCTCAAAGAAAAGCAAGCGTAGCCCAACCGTATAGGTAGTGTGTGCGAAACGCGCGCCTCATGAATAAATATGCCCTCTGCTTTCACAATGATTGGGTATGTATCATAACCAATTATGATTTCATTACGGACTATATTAGGATAAACAAGCTCTATATTCATTATTTTTCTAGGTTTAATTGAACGCATTAGCTGGATTTCTCCGTCAGAAAAGCCCTCATCTTTCAGCTTATTCACTATCATCATGATAATTCTCTAATCTTATTTCTTACTGCTTTTATTTTGCATTCTTTACGCCTCATCCTTAATTAGGCAGCCTGAAAACCATCACACAACAGCAAAACTAAAACCACCCCACGCCATAAAACAAACACCCCACCGCCGCCAACGCCAGCACCACACCCGCGATGTTCAACGCGCTCAATTTTTCTTTAAACACGCCCGCGCCCACCAGCGTGCCCAGCGCAATCACGCCCATATTCATGCCCGCAAACACCAGCGTGGGGTTGCCGCTAAATGCGCGATGGGCTTTCAGATAAAACAAAATATTCACAAAATTCAGGCTGCCTAAAACCATGCCGCCGATGATGTCGGCGCGTGTCCAGCGCGCTTTTTGCGCCAGCAAATACCCCGCCATCAGCACGCCTGCCAGCGCAAACATCACCAGCAAATTGCTGCCCGTGCCCGCTGTTTTGGAAAGCTGTTTAAACAAAATATCAATCACGCCGTAGCCCAGCCACACGCCGAGTAGGCAGGCGATTTGCGTTTTTAGGCTGCCTGAAACTGCCGTTTTCTGAGGCTTAATCAACAAACACGCCAGTGCGGCAAACGCCAGCAGCAAGCCCACCGCCCGATGCGGCGTGAGCGTTTCGCCAAACAGCGCAAACGCCGCCAGCACAGGCAAAAACAGCGACAGCCGTTGCGCCGCATCCGATTTCACAATCCCCGCGTGTTGCACCGCCTTGCCCATAATCACAAACACGCTGGGCAGTAGCACGCCCAGCAAGCCAAACAGCCATGCGTGCGGCAGCAGGGTTTGTTGCCAGTTGGCGAAGTTGGGTTCTAGCAGCAGTGCGGTGAGCAGCGTTGCCACGGCATAGTTCACGCCGATGGCTTGCGCCAAGCCGATTTGCTTTTGTCGCGCAATTTTGAGCAACACGGACACGGAAACGCTGGCTAATATGCTGGTTAACAAGTAAATCATGGTAGTTTTTGGGAAAATGAAAACGCGCATTCTAGTGGAATTTGGGGGAATTGCGTAGCGGGGTGGAGTGGAAAGTCTAAAATGCAACGGCTGTGGCAGCCCGAAAAAATAAAACTGCTTGGTGTTGAGCCAAACGGCTTTTTTACTGGATGGATTGGTTTTCAGGCTGCCTTGCCGCGAAATACAGTATCTAATCCATCACAACTGTTTGATACTACTGCCCCCTCTCCTACGTTCAGCCGAACGCAGCATCCTTTTTTCGGAAACAAGCGTGCGCTTGTCCGACGGCGCACGAAGTGCGACTAGTTCGCACGCGCCGAAAAAAGGATGCGGAGTGAGGGAAGTTTGGCGCAGCCAAACCTGCACGTCGGGGTCACCTTTCTTTTGCTTACTTTTCTTTGGCGAAGCAAAGAAAAGTAAGTGCCCCGCTGGCATGAAGCGCATGGTAAACACTACGCCCAGCGCCAACCACAAAGCACCAAGCCTTTTTCAGGCTGCCACAATGGAGCGGCGACGGTTCGTCGCCAAATGCTGTTCAACAAGGCTTTGCTGATTGCAAAAATGTCGGCGAGCCGCCGACGCTCCATTAAGCTAGCGATGAATTTAACGATAACCCCATTTTCAGGCTGCCCTTGCATCAACAAAGGCAGCCTGAAACCCATAAACGCGCTAAAATAGCGCGTTCTGATTTAACACTATCAAGAGTATCCAAAATGAAAAAATCCCCCGAACTTCTCCTTCCCGCCGGTGGCCTCGAACGCATGCAGACCGCCTTCGATTTCGGCGCCGATGCCGTGTATGCCGGCAGCCCGCGCTACTCCCTGCGCGCCCGCAACAACGAATTTGCTAAACTGGACGTGCTGCAACAAGGCATCAGCGAAGCCCACGCGCGCGGCAAAAAATTCTACCTCACCGTGAACACCCTGCCGCACAACAGCAAGCTCAAAACCTTTCACGCCGACATGCAGCCCCTCATCGCCATGAAGCCCGACGCGCTCATCATGGCCGACCCCGGCCTGATTATGGAAGTGCGCGACAAATACCCTGACATGCCCGTGCACCTGTCCGTGCAGGCCAACACCACCAACTATTGGGGCGTGAAATTCTGGCAAAAAATCGGCGTAGAACGCATCATTTTGTCGCGCGAATTGAGCATGGACGAAATCGCCGAAATCCGCCAAGAATGCCCCGATATGGAGCTGGAAGTGTTTGTGCACGGCGCATTGTGCATCGCCTATTCCGGCCGCTGCCTGCTTTCGGGCTACTTCAACCACCGCGACCCCAACCAAGGCACTTGCACCAACTCCTGCCGCTGGGACTACAAAGTCCACGACACCGAAACCGATGAAATGGGCGATGTGAAATCGTTGAGCGGATTCAATTTTCAGGCTGCCCAAGAAGAAGCCAACGCCGCCTTTGAAGGCATCAACGGACAACAACGCCACCCCGCCGCCAACAAAGTCTTCCTGATTGAAGAGAGCAACCGCCCTGGCGAAATGATGCCGATTATGGAAGACGAACACGGCACTTATATTATGAATTCCAAAGACTTACGCGCGATTGAACAAGTGGCGAAGCTCGCCGAAATCGGCGTGGACAGCCTGAAAGTGGAAGGGCGCACCAAATCGGTGTACTACGTTGCCCGCGTGGCGCAGGCGTATCGCAAGGCGATTGACGATGCGGTGGCTGGCAAGCCGTTTGATTACAGCCTGCTGGCGGAATTGGAAGGGCTGGCAAACCGCGGCTACACCAGCGGCTTTTTGGAACGCCACCAAACGCAGGAATACCAAAACTATCTCTACGGGCATTCCATCGCCAAGCAAAGCCAGTTTGTCGGGCAAATCCGCGATGTGGATGCGGACGGCTGGGCGACGGTGGATGTGAAAAACCGCTTTGCGCTGGGCGACACGCTGGAAATCATCCACCCGAAAGGCAACCAGCTCATCGTGTTAGACCAAATGAAGCGCAAAAATGAATTTGTGGACGTGGCGGCGGGCAACGGCATTCAGGTGCAGATTCCAAATATGCAGGGGCGGGAGAAAGCGTTGGTGGCAAGGGTGATTCAGAGTGATGGCAGCGTATCCGTGGCAACGAGTGACTGCGGCGGATAGGCATAGCGCAGCAAAAGGCAGCCTGAAAATGGATAAATACCGTTTCAGGCTGCCTTTTAGCACGCCAATATTTTGCCAGATCAGGCGTTTCGCCGCCTACCACGAGCAGGGGCAAGCCCCTGCACCCCACGCGCATAACCATTTCAGGCTGCCCACCATTGCGCCCGCGCCTGTAATGCGTGCCAACCCATTGCATCCATACAAATATCGGCGAGCCGCCGACGCTCCATCACGACCCTTTTCAGGCTGCCTTTACCCCGCCCAAGGCAGCCTGAAAGCCGAAGGCTTCAACGAAGTTAAAACCACCCCACCGCCCTTTGCCCCACTCCCACCCCTAGTATAAAATCCGCCCTTTCGCTAACCAGCCCCAAACCTATTTTCAGGCTGCCTTATCCCACATTCTCATTCATAAACCCACACCATGCCTTTCCCCAAAATCCCATCCCGCCAAGACCCACGCTGGGCGGTGCTCGGCTTGCAACTCACCTTCCTCGCCTTTGGCATCCTATTTTGGGGCTTCAACCGCAGCCCGTGGCAAATCGCCGCCATCGTTGCCACTTCCGTGCTCACCGATTTAACCCTGCACACCATCCTGCGCCGCTCCACGCCGCTGTTTCCGTTGAGCGCGGCGATTACAGGCACCAGCCTTTCCATGCTCACCAATTTCGCGCACGGCATTTGGTTTGCCCTGCTGCCGCCGTTTTTCGCCATCGCGTCTAAATATTTGTTTACTGTAAACGGCAAACATATTTACAACCCATCGCTGTTTGGCATTGTTGCCGCGCTGTTTTTTGGTGGCGGCATGATAACGCCCTCGCCTGCCTATCAATGGGGCGGCTCAGGCGTGGTTGCCTTTTTTGTTGCCACCGCCGCCATCATGCTGGTGCGCGTGAACATCCACCGCGCATGGCTGATTGGCTCGTTTTTGCTGTTCTACGCCGCCCAAGTGGGCTTGCGCGCCTATATTCTACGCCACCACATCCCCGCCGAAACGCTGTTTATGGGCGCGTTTACATCGCCCGCGTTTTATCTGTTCGTCTTTTTTATGCTGCCCGACCCACCCACGTCGCCCAGCAGCAAAAAAGGGCAAATCGGCATGGCGGCGATGATTGTGTTGGTGGATTTAGCCCTGCACAAATTCCAACAATTCTCCACCCTGTTCTACGCAGGCTTTGCCTATTTCACCCTGCGCGGCATCTATCTATTCTGGCAAACGCGCCAGCAAATCAACTGGCGCAACGCCATCCAAACCCATTTTCAGGCTGCCTTAGCCATCGCCATCATCGGCGCAACAGGCATCGGCGCTTATAAAGCCAGCCATTCATTTTCAGGCAGCCAAGACATCGGCTTTAAGCTAGTGTCCATCCCCGCCAGCCAAAGCGGGCTAACGGGTGCACAAGGCGATATTTTGGAGCGCACCGACCCGCAAATGCGCCATGTTGCCAAATGGTTGCTTTCGGTGGGCGATGCGGGCGCGGTGGCGGATGTAAACCAAGACGGTCTGCCCGATGTTTTCCTTACCCAGCCGCTGAAAGCCGAAGCCGACCGCGCGCAGTTATACATCAACAAAGGCAATTTCCAATTTGAAAAATTCCCCCTACCGCAGCTAGACCCCAACCGCAGGCAGCCTGAAACCCACGGGCTGATTGCTTCTGCCACATGGCTGGATTTTGACAACGACGGCGACCAAGACTTGCTGCTGGGCGTAGGCTTTGGCAAAGGCATTCTGCTGCGCAACGAGTTGGCGCAAACAGGCAAACTCGACTTCACTTCCATCGCCGAACAAGCGGGCATCGCCTCCTATCAAATCAGCACCGCCGCCAATGTGCTGGACTACAACCAAGACGGGCTGGACGACATCATCATCGGCAACGTGATGCAGCGCTATCTGCCCGATTACGACACTCCGCAGCCGTATAACATTTTCAGGCTGCCTAAACCGCAATACGCAGGCGACAGGCGGATGTTTAACGTGATGCACCGCTCGTGGCACAACGCCGACAACGCCGATGAAAACTGGCTCTATCAAAACATGGGCAACGGCACATTCCAGCTTGTCCCCGCCGCCCAAAGCGGCCTGCAAGGCAAGCATTGGACAATGGCGATTGGCGCGGGCGACCTAAACGCTGACGGCTACCCCGACCTATACATCGCCAACGACTTTGGCCCAGACGAGCTTTACATCAACCGCCAAGGCAAAGGCTTTCAAGCCATACGCGGCGCATTTGTTGGCAGCATCGGGCGCGACACCTACAAAGGCATGAACGCCACCATCGGCGATGTAACAGGCGATGGCAAGCCCGATATTCACGTTTCCAATGTGCACGAAAAACTGCAAGCCGAAGGCAGCCTGCTGTGGGTAAACCAAAGCCAAGCAGGGCAAGCCGATGCCGCCATGTTCCAAGACCAAGCCGCCAAGCGTAACGCGCTCAACGAACAACGCTTTGGCTGGGGCGCAACCTACGCCGACTTCAACCGCGACGGCAAGCTAGACATGGCGCAAGCCAACGGTATGGCAGACGATGCCTACGACAAAAAAGAAGCCCAATGCCCCGACTATTGGTATTGGAACGCCCAAATCGCCCTCACCAACCCCGATGTGCACGGCTACGCCGACCGCTGGGCAGACGTGCGCGGACGCTGCGTATTTGGCAACGAAGCCAACAGGCTCTATCTCAACCAAGGCGACTACTTTATTGATGTCGCCAAACAAGCAGGCGCGGACTACACCGGCACCTCGCGCGGCATGATACACGCCGATTTTGACAACGACGGCGACCCCGACCTGCTGGTAACCCACATGACCGCCCCGCCCACGCTCTACCGCAACGACAGCCAAAACGCCGCATGGCTCGGGCTGGATTTGGTGGGCAACGGCAAAACCTGCGCCCGCAACGCCTACCACAGCAAAGTCATCGCCTACCCCGCCAACCAGCCGCCCATCGCCCGCGAAGTCTATGCCAACAACGGACTCGCTGCGCAAAGCGACCGCCGCATCCTATTCGGCTTAGGCAGCCTGAAAACGGAAAAAATCCGCATCCAAATTCAATGGTGCGGGCATGGCAAAGCGCAAGAGATGGAATTGGAAACGGGGAAATATCATCGGGTGGAACAGCCGTAGATTTACTGCCATAGATTTACCGCCCCGTTGTAGGGTGTGTGGCTTTGCCACGCACCGTTTAGCGAACGCCACCCAACCCATTTTCAGGCTGCCTATCGCGCAACTACGTCTGTCCCTCGAATCACGCACCATGCTAACGGCAGCCTGAAACACAGTTCAGCATAACCAACACCCTTTTCAGGCTGCCTCAACCACCATTCAATGGAGAAACCAACCATGCCCACCCTTGCCCTGCGCCACCGCATCTACCAAGAATGCGCCGCCTTTTTAACCGCCTACCGCAATAATGACCTGCCCAAATTAGCACGCCACTACGGCTTGTCCACCAACGTCGTGCGCGAATTGGACGAACAGCTTGATTTTGTTGGCAACAAAGCCACGCTGCACCTATTTGCCGAAACCAAAATCAACAGCAATTTAAACGGCGCCCCCTATTTAACGATTGACGAAGTGGACGGCGATTATTTGATTGAATGCGTGGTGCTGGATGAGCAAAACTGCCCGTTTTATCTGCTTGCCGAATACAATCGCCAAACCGATGGCAGCTATCAATTTGAATTTCGTTCGTTTGATATTTAAGGCAGCCTGAAAACGCTGTTTACCCCCAAGATTTGGCTTTTCAGGCTGCCTCATTCCATCACACACTCCACCCACCATGAACACCCAAGAACCCCGCCCCCACCTACGCTTCTGCCTCGCCACACTCACCCTCGCCCCCATCCTGTTTACCGCGCTGCACGACCTTATCGCCCTGCTGCTCAACCACCCCCGCGCCATTCTCTACACCACCCAACACCAACAACGCCAATGGCTCGCATGGGACGAACAATTCCTTTTCGCCCTGTTCATCATCTATCTGCTCAACGCCATCATCGCCTTTATTCTCGCCCGCGCCGCCCAGCAAAAAATGATGCGCCGCCAAATCCACTACGCCCTTTATCTCGCAGGCAGCGGCACCCTGCTCGCATGGCTATTTGGCGCTGCACTTGCCACCGCCACAGGGCTGGGCGCACGCACCGCCAACGGCTCATGGCTGCTCATCTACGCCGCCACCATCCTAATCATCGCGCTGACCACCCTGCCCAAACAGCTCACCCGCGCCCCCGTGCAAACCATCACCTTCCACAAAAACCCCCGCCGCAAGCCCAAATGATTTTCAGGCTGCCTTGTATATTTCAAGCTCCACAAGGGGCATTCGTATCTGACAATATCTAATCTATCGCGTTTGGTTGATACTACTGCCCACTCCCCTACGTCCAGCCGAACGGAGCGTCTTTTTTTCGGGAAAAAGCGTGCGCTTGTTCGACGACGCGCGTAGCGCGGCTAGTTCGCACGCGCCGAAAAAAGGATGCTGAGTGAGGGAAGTCTGCGAAGCAGACCTGTACGTCGGGGTCGCCTTTCTTTTGCCAGAACCTGTATTCGTTATCTGCGCGAGCAGATTTTGTATTCAGCGAATACGAATACAAGGCGACAAGACAAGTTAATAGCGAGACTATTAGCTTGGCTTGGCAACGCAGTAGGCGTGTTCAATGAATGCAAAAGCAGCCGTGTAGATAGCGAATGCAGGTTCTCATTCTTTGGCGAAGCAAAGAAAGTAAGCCGCCCGCGCCGCGATAAGGCGCAAAGGTAAACGCATCAGAAACATCAAACGAAGCACGGCTAATGCCATTGGAACTTCGCTGAACTTTATTTCAGGCTGCCTAACCCCAAAAGCAGCCTGAAAACATCACCCCACCCCCAACCATGCCCACCACACTCCCCACCCTGCTCTCCCCCGCCCACACCGCTTTTCAGGCTGCCCTGCGCCAGCCCCAGCGCACGCAATCCCAAATCCTGCACACCATCCTGCGCGATAACCAACACAGCCAATTCGGGCAACAACACGCCTTCGCCCATATCAACACACCCGAAGACTACGCCCAGCGCGTCCCCATCCAAAGCTACGAAACCCTCGCCCCCCTTATCGCCCGCCATGCCCACGGCGAGCGCAACATCCTCACCAGCAGCCCCGTTATCCAATTTGAAGAAACAGGCGGCTCCACCGCAGGCGCAAAACTCATACCCTACACCGCCCCCCTGCTCACCACCTTTCAGCGCGGCATCCACGCATGGTTTGCCGACCTGATCCGCCAGCGTCCCCACGCCTTTTCAGGCTGCCTTTACTTCATCATCAGCCCCGCCGCCCGCAGCCGCAGCCACACCGCAGGCGGCATCCCCATCGGCACAGGCAACGACCTTGCCTACCTTGGCAACGCCCTTGCCGAGCGCATCGCAGCGCAAACCCTGTTCCACCCCCAGCTTGCCGCGCAGCAAAGCGCCGCAGAATGGCAAATCCGCACCGCCAGCCTGCTCGCGCAAAGCCCGAATCTCAGCCTAATCTCCGCATGGAGTCCCACCCTGCTGCTCAACCTAATCCACACCCTGCA
This sequence comes from uncultured Kingella sp., assembly GCA_963520365.1. Lineage (GTDB taxonomy): Bacteria > Pseudomonadota > Gammaproteobacteria > Burkholderiales > Neisseriaceae > Kingella_B. The sequence continues at coordinate 30,516 of CAUQQW010000001.1, read as the reverse complement.
TCAACAACAAGACACCATCCTACGCCACATCCCCGATGCCCACCGCCGCCGCACCCTTGCCCAAGCCCTCGCCCCAGCCGTTCCCAATACACAAAAAATCTGGACACAGCTAGACACCATCAGCTGCTGGGACAGCCACACCGCCGCCGCCCCCGCTAACCAACTGCGCCAACTGTTCCCCCATGCCCATCTGCAAGGCAAAGGACTGCTTGCCACCGAAGGCATCACCACCCTGCCCTTTTCAGGCTGCCTTCTGCCCGCGCTCACCAGCCATTATTACGAATTCGCCGACGAAGCCGACAACATCCACTCCCTGCACCAGCTGCAACACGGCGCGCGCTACCGCCTTATTCTCACCACCCAAGGCGGACTCTATCGCTACGACACCCAAGACTGGCTGCTCGCCCAACCCTCGCCCTATGCCAACGTCCCCAGCTTACACTTTATCGGGCGCAGCAGCCTACACAGCGACCTAGTCGGCGAAAAACTCAACGAAGCCTTTGTCGCCCAAGCCATCGCCCAAAGCCTGCCCCCCTTTTCAGGCTGCCTATTTTTGCAAGGCACAAGCACGCCGCAACCGCACTACATCCTATGGCACGAACCCAACAACGCCCCATCCGCCGCCGCGCTCGCCCAGCTCAACAGCGCCCTCTGCGCCAACCCCCAATATCACTACGCCCAACAAATCGGACAACTTAGCGCACTCACCGCCCAGCCCCATCCCAATCTGCTTGCCTACGCCAGCCAACACGCCCCCAGCCGCATCATCGGCACACAAAAAATCCCCCTGCTGCTGCCACCCATAACATAGGCAGCCTGAAAACCATGTCGCCCTGCTTTTCAGGCTGCCCCTGCATTCGCCATTTCACGCGTTGCGCCGCGTACCACGCTTGTGTTGCCCAACCTTTTTCAGGCTGCCTACTACCATCGCCCAATCCCACCGTTTTCAGGCTGCTGCAAATTCCGCCCACACCGCCGTAAACAAAATAAATCCCCCCATATCGCAAAGGCAGCCTGAAAAACCCGCGCAATCCAGTTAAAATACGCCCCTATGTTTTCAGGCTGCCCATCCACCCAAGGCAGCCTGAAAGCAAGTTCACAAACTTCAACCCCCATTGTTTCCCCAACCCACAACCGCGCCGCCCCAAGGCAGCCTGAAAAGCATTACCCATGTCCACCACCACACACAAAACCCCACTGCTAGACAAACTCCTAGACCGCAACCTACTCAAACGCGGCGAAACCTACGACAAAACCTTCGTATGGCTACTGCTATGCCTGCTGTGTTTCGGCTTAGTCATGGTGTATTCCGCATCAGGCGCGCAAGCTGGGCTGCACCACTACGAAAACCGCGCCTTCTTTCTCATCAAGCAAACCCAATTTGCCCTGCTCGGGCTGGCAATTTCGTTTGGCTTAATGCGCGTGCCGATGTGGCGCTGGCAACGCTGGACAACCTATCTGCTGCTGCTCACGCTGTTTATCATGATATTCGTGCCGTTTACAGGCGAAGTGGTCAACGGCGCGCGCCGCTGGTTAGCCACGCCGTTTGGCTTCAAAATGCAGCCGAGCGAATTGTTTAAATTCATCACCATCATGTATATGGCGAGCTTTTTCAAACGCCGCGTGGACGTGCTACACGACTTTCGCCGCGTGTTAATGGTTGGCATCCCCATCGCCGCAGGCATCACGCTGGTGCTGCTCACACGCGATTTAGGCTCCGCCATCGTGATTTTCGGCATCTTCGTTTGCCTGCTCTATCTTGCCAACATCCCTATGCTGTGGTTTTGGGGCTCCGTTGCTGGCACCATTGTGGTTGCCGCGCTGTTGATTGTTACTTCCGAATTCCGCATGCGCCGCATGGAAGTGATGTGGCAGCCGTGGAAAGACCCCACAGGCACAGGCTATCAAGGCTTAGGCTCGCTGCTTTCCATGAACCAAGGCGATTTATTTGGCACAGGCTTGGGCAACGCCATCATGAAACGCGGCTTTCTGCCCGAAGCCCATACCGACTTCATCCTTGCCGTTATCGGCGAAGAGCTCGGCTTAATCGCCGTTGCCGCGCTGGCTTTTGTGTATCTCTGGATTATTTGGCGCGCCTTTTCCATCGGCAAACAAGCGCGCGATTTGGATTTGCATTTCAATTCATTTATCGCCACAGGCGTAGGCGTGTGGGTTGCCGCGCAAAGTTTTGTGAACATCGGCGTGAACATCAGCCTACTGCCCAACAAAGGGCTCACCCTGCCGCTGGTTTCCTACGGCGGCTCATCGCTGGTGATTATGCTCATCGCCTTCACCATGCTCTTGCGCGTGGATTATGAAAACCGCCTTTCCCTGCGCGGCTATTCCGTCTCCGACCCGCGCGAGCGCAACGCCAAGCCCCACAAAAAGTAGCCTGAAAACGCATAAGGCACAAGCAGCAAAAGGCAGCCTGAAAACGAAAGGCAGTCTGAAAACGAAAAACCGTTTGCTGTTAAGCCAAATAGTTTTTTCGGGATGAACTAGATTTTCAGGCTGCCTTTCTTGGTTAATCCATCACCAACGTTTGGGGCTGCTGCATGTCCCCTACGTCCAGCCGAACGCAGCATTCTTTTTTCGGGAAAAAGCGTACGCTTGTCCGACGGCGCACGAAGTGCGACTAGTTCGTACGCGCCGAAAAAAGGATGCAGAGTGAGGGAAGTCTGCGAAGCAGACCTGCACGTCGGGGTCGCCTTTCTTTGCTTACTTTCTTTGGCGAAGCAAAGAAAGTAAGTCGCCCGCCGCGATAAGGCGAAAAGGTCAATCCCACCACCAACATTAACCGAAGCACAACCTGAAAAAACAACAAACCCATTTTCAGGCTGCCCATATCCCTTTAATAAACACCCCAGAAAGCCCAACCATGACTCCCAAAACCATTCTCTTGATGGCAGGCGGCACAGGCGGACACATCTTCCCCGCCCTTGCCGTCGCCCAATCGCTGCAAAAACAAGGACACAACGTTGTATGGCTTGGCAGCCACGACAGCATGGAACAACGCCTAGTGCCACAGCACAACATTCCGCTAGAACTCATCGCCATGAAAGGCGTGCGCGGCAAAGGGCTACTGCGCAAGCTCGCCCTGCCCTTTATGCTGTTTAACTGCGTTCAGGCTGCCAAAGCCATCATCCGCAAACACCACATCAGCGCCGTTATCGGCTTTGGCGGCTTTGTAACCTTCCCTGGCGGACTTGCCGCCAAGCTGCTGGGCGTGCCGATTTTTGTGCACGAGCAAAACGCCGTGGCAGGCATGGCAAACAAACGGCTTGCCAAATGGGCAGCACGCGTGTTGTATGCCTTTCCCAAAGCCTTTCCGCAATACCCCGACGGGCTGGTAGGCAACCCTGTTCGCGCCGAAATCGCCGCGCTGCCTGCGCCCGAAAGCCGCTTTGCCAGCCGCCAAGGCAGCCTGAAAATCATGATTATCGGCGGCAGCTTGGGCGCGCAAGTGTTAAACGAAATCGTCCCCGCCGCGCTTGCCCAATTGCCCACAGAACAACGCCCCAACATCGTCCACCAATCAGGGCGCGGCAATTTAGACACGCTGCAAGCTGCCTACCAGCAAGCAGGCGTAGCTGCCGAGTGCATTGAATTTGTGGACGACATGGTTTCCGTGTACCGCGAAGCCGATGTGCTGATTTGCCGCGCAGGCGCGCTCACCATCGCCGAGCTCACCGCCGCAGGCGTGGGCGCATTGCTCATACCGTTCCCCCACGCCGTGGACGACCACCAAACCGCCAACGCCCGCTATATGGTTGCCGCCGAAGCAGGCTTGCTGCTGCCGCAATCGCAGCTCACCGCGCAAAATCTCGCCCAAATCATCAGCGGTTTAACGCGCGAACAATGCCTTGCATGGGCAAAAAACGCACGCACGCTTGCCATGCCGCACAGCGCGGATGATGTTGCCAGCATTGTGTTGAACACGATTAACCAATAATTGAGACAGCCTGAGAACAAATAACAGACAAAAAAGAAGAATGGCAGCGCTGCCAATAAAATGAACGAGATAAAATGGCTTGTCCCTAATTTTCACCGTAACCAGTTGATTATGTATATAATTAGCACCTAATTGTTTCCAGACATTCGTCTCACCTTGCCCCCATTCCCTTATCTTGTCCACCACACCACAAAGGAATCCCCCGCCATGCGCCGCAAATTACTCAGCAGCATGCTTTCCCTTTTACTCCTTGCCCCTTTTTCAATCACCCAAGGCAAACCCATCACGACAAACTACGAACCTCAGCTTAACCCAAATCCTAAGGAACGCTACGATTTCACTGTTACCTTAATCGACGCGCCTACCAATCTTGTTGTAACCAATATATGGGCGATTTATGAATCCAACTGCGAACAATTGCTTAATAAACATGCAGGCGCCTATAAAGAATTAACCAAAGAATTTGCGCTGGAATTTAAAAAAATCAAACCGAATGTTTATCAAGCAACGCTGTATGGCGATAAACTTTTAGATGGGAATCGTCCTGATGGCACGGTGTGCCATTGGAAATTATTAAGCGTTCCCGTTAGATTAGAACCTAGCCCAAATTTGGCAGATATTCATTATTCAAGTGGAATAGGCATGGCAACGAATTATTATGTTTCCGATGGGTATTGGAAGTATGTGGGTTACATTACCCGCTATCGCTTCAATGCACCTAGCCCAGTAACTTGGCATCGTTCTGATGGCGTAGCCATAAGCAAAAATATGTTTGGACCTATTCAGAAACAGCAATTAGCCACTATTCGTTTAGAACTACGGAGAAAATAATCATGACTACCCCTAAATTTGACCGTTTAGCCATCACCCAAGCTGTGTTAGCGGAAGATGTATATATAGATGGACAATGGCAGCATCGCCATCGCGAAACGGCAGACAGCACCATAAAATAACGACCAATCTTGATGAATATGCCCTATAAACTTCTTATCCTTATCTAAGCAGCCTGAAATCATTTGAATCACGGAGAAAATAATATGCCCCACGTCTTATCCCGCCCACAATCCAACAAAGTTCTTTCCAGCCTTCTTGCCCTTTTTCTGCTCTCATCTTGTTCACTTTCCCAAGGAAAATCCACCATGACAAACTACGAACCACAGCTTAACCCCAATCCTAAGGAACGCTACGATTTCACTGTTACCTTAATTGATGCGCCTACCAATCTTGTTGTAACCAATATATGGGCAACTTATGAATCCAACTGCGAACAATTGCTTAATAAACATGCAGGCGCCTATAAAGAATTAACCAAAGAATTTGCGCTGGAATTTAAAAAAATCAAACCGAATGTTTATCAAGCAACGCTGTATGGCGATAAACTTTTAGATGGGAATCGTCCTGATGGCACGGTGTGCCATTGGAAATTATTAAGCGTTCCCGTTAGATTAGAACCTAGCCCAAATTTGGCAGATATTCATTATTCAAGCGGTGTAGTTCTCGCGCCTAATGAGCTTGTATCAGAGGGATACTGGAAATATGAGGGTTACATTACCCGCTATCGCTTTAACGCGCCCAGCACAGATGGACATAGCTCCTTAGGAGTACCAAAAAGTAAAAATATGTTTGGTCCTATCCCAAGACAACAATTAGCCACTATTCGTTTAGAACTACGGAGAAAATAATCATGACCACCCCTAAATTTGACCGTTTAGCCATCACACAAGCTGTGTTAGCGGAAGATGTGTATATAGATAAAAATGCCGATGGGCAATGGCAGCATCGTCATCGTGAAACGGCAGACAGCAAGGAGTTAATTATTACCTATCCAGATGGCACTAAGACTAAATTTGAAGAAGTCGCTAAATTAGATAAGCCCGATGGTTTTCAAGGCGTGATTTACCGCAACAAAGATACAAATGAGTTACACGGCGTAATCCGTGGCTCAGAAACGCGCGAATGGGGCAAAGATATTATTATCACCGATGGCATCAATATGGGGCTGCGGAAAGTCAATAATCAATTTGATAGCGCGCGCGAATTTAATAAGCTTTTAATGGAAACAGCCCAAGCCCAAGCTCAAAAAACTCATATCAACGCACCCATCTATTTAGCAGGGCATTCGCTCGGCGGCACCATCGCGCAATATCTGGCGCATTACAATGGCGATAGAATTTGCCGCACCGATACTTTTAATGCCTTTGGCGCAGCGGCTTTGGGGTATAAGGATCGTGTGCCTGCTGATCGCAATGTTAATGTGTTTAATCATCGGATGTCGGGGGATATTGTGAGCAAACTGGGGGATCATTATGGCAAAGTCATCACTTATGGCTCGCCCACCAAAGAAGATGGCAATCATTCCATCAGCAATTTTACCTATCGTGGTCAAAATGCTCAGGCAAAAGACCAAACTTATGTGTTAGCAGATCCTGAACGCTGGCAGCAATATAAGGAATTTCATGTAGTGCCCGCGGCAAGCAGATTGGTACTCTCTATGGTGCGGTCTACTAATCCGATTCATTGGGGTGATACGCTTATGGCTAAGATACGCGGCCCTGTTCCTGCTGGGCAGCGGGCGGATAAGGATGGGGTGTTGCCTTATCATGCGGGGCAATGTCCTTGCATTTCTGAAAGTGATAAAAAACACACTGACCCAATTCAAGCAGAAGCCAATATTGGCTATAAACGTAATATCCCTCAGGAAATTCAAAATCTTTCTCCTCAAACTCAATCTCTTTATAACCAGATCAATGAAAAAGTACGCGATTTATGCATTGCAAAAGGGATTTATTGGCATGACAAAATAGATAATGGCATTGCTGAACTAACGCTGTTGGCAGTAAAAGACAATATGCCGCGCGTAGATACCTTGTCGCTTAATGATAAAAATGAAATTGCGATGATGCGATGGGGTTCACGCAAAACGGGCGATGCGTTTATGCATAATTTGATTGAAGTACCTGATAAAGATTTGGGTAATAAACCCATAAGTGAAATTATCCCGCAATTAGAAAAACAGGAAAAAATTAACGAATACAATCGTCAAGCTATGTTGGAAGAGAAGCAAAACCAACAAACGCAAGCGCGTGGGCGGACGATGTAAAAGCAGCCTGAAAATTAAGTGAGGCGTGTGTTTGAGTAAACCCCAAACAACGCCTCAAAACATCTTTTCAGGCTGTCTCACACCCCCTATCCCAAATAAAGGAACTCTCATGGAAAACACCGCCCCCCTTCTCGCTTCTGTTGATTTAGGCTCTAACAGTTTTCGCCTGCAAATCAGCCAAAACAACAACGGACAGCCGCAGCTGGTGGAAAACATCAAACAAATGGTGCGCTTCGCAGGCGGGCTGGATGCCAACAAAAACCTAGACGAAAGCAGCCAAGAGCGCGCGCTTGCCTGCCTTGCCCAATTTGGCGAACGGCTGCGCGGCTTTGCGCCCGAGCAAGTGCGCGCGGTGGCAACCAACACTTTCCGCGTTGCCAAAAACATCGCCCAATTTTTGCCCAAAGCCGAAGCCGCATTGGGCTTTCCGATTGAAGTCATCGCAGGGCGCGAAGAAGCGCGGCTGATTTACACAGGCGTAATCCACACCTATCCCAACAACGGGCAAAAGCTGCTGGTGATTGACATCGGCGGCGGCTCAACCGAATTTATCTTGGGCAGCGAATTGCGCCCCACTCACACCGAAAGCCTGCCGCTGGGCTGCGTAACCTATTCGCTGCGCTTTTTCCAAAACAAAATCAGTCAAAAAGATTTTCAGGCTGCCATCAACGCCGCGCGTAACGAAATCCAACGCATCAGCAAAATCTACAAACAACAAGGCTGGGACATCGCGCTAGGCACATCAGGCAGCGCCAAATCTATCGCCACCGTAATCGCCGCAGAAGGCATGGGCGAGCGCATCACGCTGGATGCCATGCGCGTGTTGGCAAACAAAATTGCCGATGCGGGCAGCGTGAAAAAAGCCAAACTAGATGGCATTAAGCCCGAGCGCGTGGAAGTGTTTGCTGGCGGACTGGCGGTGATGATGGCGGCGTTTGAAGAGCTGAGCATCGCGGGCATGGCGTTTAACGAAGCAGGTTTGCGCGATGGCGTGTTTTTTGACACCGTGGGGCGCAATGTGAACGAAGACTTGCGCGAACAAACCGTGCGCCAGTTCCAAGAGCGTTACCACGTCAGCACCAACCAAGCGCAGCGCGTGTCGCAGCTTGCCTTGCAGTTTTTGCGCAACTTAGCGCAAACCGCCACCGTGCAAGAGCTGGATTATTGGTCAAACTATGTGCGCTGGGCGGCGCAGCTGCACGAAGTGGGCGTGGATATTGCCCACACCGCGTATCACAAGCATTCTGCTTATGTGTTGGCAAACGCTGATATGTCGGGCTTTTCGCGCCAAGAGCAAGAATTACTGTCCATGCTCACGCTGGGGCAGCGCGGCGACATGAAAAAAATAGGCGACACGCTCAGCCGCAACGACACCATGCGCTGGCACGCCGTGCTGGCTTTGCGCCTTGCCGTGTTGTTCTGCCGCGCCCGCTTGCCGTTGCAGCTGCCGCAAGGCTTATCGCTGCAATACAACGCCCCTGCCAACAGCTACACGCTCAAAGCCCCGCAAGCATGGTTAGACAACAACCCGCTCACCGCCGCCGCGCTGCAAGAAGAAGCCGAGCAATGGCAAAAAATTGAGCGCGAATTCAACGTGGTAGCCCAATAATGCCTCGCCTGCGCCACGCCCTTTATCGCCGCATCCAGCATCAATGGGCAAAGTACTATTTCCCCAACGCCACCCTGCCTGCGCACGATGTCGCCTGCCCCGAATGCGGCTTGCACACCCATCTGCCCAAGCTGCGGCAAGGGCAAGAATCCGAATGCCCGCGTTGCCATCATCATTTGGTGAGCATTGAGCCTGAGCCTTATCCCATCGTGCTGGCTTGCGCCATCGCCGCGCTGATTTTGATGGTGCTGGTATATAGCCAGTCTTTTGTGCGCGTGATGATGACGGGGATGTATGCCAACTTAACGCTGCCTGAAATGATGATAACGCTCATCGGCAGCGGCAGATGGAGCTTTCTGGGCATCGTGCTCACCCTGCTCACCTTTGGCACGCCGATTGTGTTTTTGCTGTCGTGTATTTATGTTTACAGCGCGTTGATTTTTGAACGCAACGCGCGTTATCTACTCGGCGCGGCTCGCCTGCTCACCCGTTTGCAAGAATGGATTATGGTGGATGTGTTTTTTGTTTCCATGCTGGTGGCGTATATCAAGCTCAGCGCCGTGGCATCGGTGAAATTTGGCACCGCCTTTTGGCTGATGCCCGTGCTGGCGCTGTTGCTGCTGCGCACCGCCGTTGCCACGCCCAGCCATTGGGTGTATTACCAAATTCGCCGCGCCAAGCATCAAGCCTTTTTTCAGGCTGCCCCCGATACCCTGTGTTGCAAACGCTGCCTGTTTTACCGCCCCGCCAGCGAAACATTTTGTGGCGTGTGTGGCTCGGAGCTGTTCCACCGCCGCCCCAGCAGCCTGAAAGTATCCGCCTGCTTCTTGCTCGCCGCCATGATTTTGTATCTGCCCGCCAACTTCTTAACCATTATGATTTCCACCAACCCAATGGAAAAAGAAGTCAGCACCATTATGAGCGGCATTATTTTTATGTGGAACAAGGGTGACCGCTTTATCGCCAGCGTAATTTTCAGCGCCAGCATCGCCGTGCCCACGCTCAAAATCATCTCCATGCTGATGCTGCTTTACAGCGCCGCCGTGCGCCCCTTGCTGCCCATCCATGCGCTTTCCGTGCAATACCGCATCACCGAGCGCGTCGGGCGCTGGTCTATGATAGACATCTTCGTCATCATCATCATGATGAGTACGTTTCATACCAACATCGCCCGCGTAACCCCAGGCCCCGCCGCGATTTACTTCTGCCTTGTGGTGATTTTGACCATGCTATCGGCACATTTTTTTGACGTGCGAATCTTGTGGGACAAAGCAGGCGAAAACAGTCCCGATAGGCAGCCTGAAAACACAGCAGCCGAAACATCCATACCAAACAACAACAGCAACAACGAAAGCCCAATAAGGCAGCCTGAAACGCCATAGCTTGCTATAATTCGCCCTTTTTCAGGCAGCCTGAAAACCCCTTAACCCATTAAATCAGAAAGACAAAAATATGACCTGGGAAACCGTAATCGGATTGGAAATCCACGTCCAACTCAACACCAAATCCAAAATTTTCAGCGGCGCGAGTACCGCCTTCGGCGCCGAGCCGAACGCGCACGCCAGCGTGGTGGAATGCGCGCTGCCGGGCACGCTGCCGGTGATGAACCGCGAAGTGGTGGAAAAAGCGATCAAGCTCGGCTTGGCGCTGAATGCCCAAATCAACCAGAAAAACGTGTTTGACCGCAAAAACTATTTCTATCCCGACCTGCCAAAAGGCTACCAAATCAGCCAGTTGGACTTGCCGATTGTCGAACACGGCAAGCTGGAAATCGTGGTGGGCGATGAAGTCAAAACCATCAACGTAACCCGCGCCCATATGGAAGAAGATGCGGGCAAATCGGTGCACGAAGGCTTGAACGGCGCCACCGGTATTGACCTGAACCGCGCCGGTACGCCGCTGCTGGAAGTGGTGTCCGAGCCCGAAATGCGCTCCGCCGCCGAAGCCGTTGCCTATGCCAAAGCCCTGCACGGCTTGGTAACGTGGTTGGATATTTGCGACGGCAATATGGCGGAAGGCTCGTTCCGCGTGGATGCCAATGTGTCCGTGCGCCCCAAAGGGCAGGCGGAGTTTGGCACGCGCCGCGAGATTAAAAACCTCAATTCCTTCCGCTTTTTGGAGCAGGCGATTAACTACGAAGTGGAAGCGCAAATTGAGCTATTGGAAGACGGCGGCAAGGTTCAGCAGGCAACCATGCTGTTTGACCCCGACAAAGGCGAAACCCGCGTGATGCGCCTGAAAGAAGACGCGCATGACTACCGCTATTTCCCCGACCCAGACCTGCTGCCCGTCATCATTTCCGACGAACAACTGCAAAAAGCCCGCGAGCAGATGCCCGAGCTGCCCAAAGAAATGGCGGCGCGTTTTGTAAACGAGTTTGGCGTAAGCGAATACGATGCCCGCCTGCTGACGGTTTCACGTTTTCAGGCTGCCTATTTTGAAACCGCCGCAAAAATAAGCCAGCAAGGCAAACTGGTTGCCAACTGGATGAACGGCGAATTGGCGGCAACGCTGAACCGCGAAGGCTTGGAGCTGGCGCAAAGCCCGATTACAGCGGCGCGTCTGGCGGCGCTGGTGGGCAAAATCGCCGACGGCACGCTCAGCAGCAAGCTGGCGAAAAAAGCGTTTGAAGCGATGTGGGCGGAACCCGAAGCCACGATTGAGCAAATCATCGACAAATACGGCTTGGTGCAAATCACCGACACCGGCGCGATTGAAGCGATGGTGGACGAAGTGCTCGCCAACAATGCCAAAGCCGTTGAGCAGTTTAAAGCGGGCAACGAAAAAGCGCTGAACGCGATTGTGGGGCAGGTGATGAAAGCCAGCAAAGGCAAAGCCAACCCCGCGCAGGTGCAGGAATTGGTGAAAGCCAAACTGGGCTGATGCCATAAACCTGCTTTCAGGCTGCCTATCGGATTAGGCAGCCTGAAAACGCAAAGGCAGCCTGAAAACACCCAATCCCTTTTCAGGCTGCCTTTACACAACAATTGGACACACCATGAATATCAGCTTTTCATGCAACATAGCAAGCAGCGGCGAGCACAATTTTGTCCGCCTGTCTTTGCTCATCGGCGATACCGTGCTGGGCGAAGGCTGGGAAACTTTGGGCTTAACCACCGCCGCCCTACAAGTAGTGCTGGCAAACCTAAACACGCTGCACACCGCCCCCCGCACCACTCCGCTGCGCGACAGCCATCCCGCCCAAGCCGAAGCATACATTTTTACCCAACACAACGCCCTGCCCTGCGGCTCATCCGCCTTTGACGGCGACCGCCTGCTGCTGTTCAAATCCGAACACCACAAAAACCCGCGCAACCACCGCTACACCTCCCTCTGCCAAGCATACGGGCAACAGGCGTTAGTCATCCCCGATTTCCCGTTTGCCGACTACCAACGCCTGATACGCAACCTAACCCACCGCCTGCTCGGCATCCAGCAGCCGCTGGGCGGCAGTTTGACAATTTATCCGTGCGGCTCATCCCCGCAATAGGCAGCCTGAAAAGATGTAAAACCATTTTCAGGCTGCCTTAATCTCAACTGTTTATCCACTCCATCAAACCCAGAAAGCGAACCATCTCCATGAACCTGCAATCCCCCACCCTATGCCGCGTCCGCGCCATTACCGCCTTTGCCACGCTCACTCCCAACGCGCAAAGTTGGCAGCGCGTGCTGGCGGATGCCAAACGCCAATGCGACCGCCTGGCCGCCGCCTTCGCACAAGCAGGCTACACCGTCCAATCCGTGCGCATTGTCGCCAACCCCTTCGGCGAATATCTGGACACCAGCAGCCCCGCCGCCGCCAAACAAGGCTTGGCGCGCATCCGCGACATTCTCGGCAGTCTCAACCAAAACGGGCTGCGCATCCGCTTTGCCATCGGCGAAGCCCGCAGCGCCGCCGAAATCTCCCTGCTGCCCGAGCTGATCCGCGACTACGGCGACCTTGCCAACGCCTGCGTCAACGTCGCCGCCGACGAAAACGGGCTGCCCGACAGCGCACAAATAGAGCATTGCACCACCGCCGTGCAGCAAATCGCCCGCATCACCCCGCGCGGCGAAGGCAACTTCAACTTCACCGTCAATTTCAACTGCGCGCCGCTGATTCCCTACTTCCCCGCAGGCTACCACCGCGGCGCAGACGGCGACTGCATCGTCGTCGGGCTGGAAACCGCCGACCTGCTCGCCGCCGCCCTGCGCAGCATCAGCAACCCGCCCAATGACCACGCCGACTACCTGCGCACCGCCTACACCGCCATGCGCAACGCCCTGCAATACCACGCCGACGCCGTGCAAGCCATTATCGCCGCCACCCCGCTGGACGGCGGCTGGCACTATGCGGGCATGGACACCTCCGCCGCCCCCTCCAAAAACTGCGCCTCCATGGCAGAAATCTACCGCCTGCTGCGCGTGCCGCATTTCGGCGCGGCAGGCAGCATAGAAGCCTCCGCCCTGCTTACCCGCGTGTTCAAAACGCTGGAAAACGTCCGCGCCGTCGGCTTCTCGGGGCTGATGCTCGCCGTAACCGAAGACAGCGGCCTTGCCCAAGCCAGCCGAATCCCCACCTTTGACCTGCGCGCCCTGCTCTCATACAGCAGCGTCTGCGGCATCGGGCTGGACACCGTGCCCATTCCCGGCGACACCCCCGCGCACAAAATCCACGCCCTGATGCGCGACACCGCCGCCCTGGCGTTCCGCCTGAACAAACCGCTCACCGTGCGCCTGTTCCCCGTGCCCAACCTGAAAGCAGGCGACATCACGCAATTTGAAAGCGGCGACTTGTGCAACTGCGCGGTGCTGGCGGTGGATTAGGCTGTCTGAAAAGCGGTTTTACCGTTTTCAGGCTGCCTTTGCCGTTATCTGAAAGGCAGCCTGAAAAGCCGTTTACCCTTTTCAGGCTGCCCCAATCCCCCCAAAGCAGCCTGAAAAACTCAGACCTGAATAAACATCTCCCTTTCTCAACCACTCAACACAAGGAATTTCTCATGCGAAACGACGACAACTACTACGGCTACAACAACGACTACGACAGCGGCATGCTGTATCTCATGGAACAACCCGCGCTGCGCCCGATAAGCGATACGCTGGTGCTGCTGAAACACGCGCTGCTCATGCTCGGCGGCAAGCTGCTGCAATGGATTTTGGCGATGGTGTTGATGCTTGCCAGCATTATGGCGATTGGTTTCGTGCTGACGCTTGGCTTGGAAGCATTGGGGGTTGCCGAAGCGTTTCACCAAAGGGAAATGTGGGCGTTGGCGCTTGGGCTGATTATTGTGTTGTTTATCAATATGCTGCCGTTGGTTTTTTCCGCAGGCTTCGTATCCATCGCGGCAGGCGTGGCGGAAGAGGGCGAATTCGTGTTCAGCCGCCTGTTCGCAGGCTTTGGTGAGCAATTTGGGCAGCTGGTTAAACTGTTGCTGTTTTGGCTGCTGGCGTCGTTTGCGCTGGGCATGCTGCTGGGCATTGCCAAGCTGGGCAATTCGCCGTGGATTCTCTTGCCTGTGGTGGTGATGTTTTTGCTATGCAATTGGATGGTGCTGCCCTTGATTATGCTGCAAGGCGTGTCGCCCTTAGATGCCATTTGGATGAGCCTTGTAGGCAGCCTGAAAAACATTGTCCCGCTGGCAGGCTTTGTGATAGCGATATTAACGATTGTGTTTGGCATTTGGATGGCGGCAATCAAGGTCTTCGCTTCGTTGGCGCAACAAGGTTCCAGCTTAACCTTTTTGCTGCTGTTTCTGATTTTTTATACCGCGCTGTTCACCGTATTCCCCATTATCAGCTATGTGTCGTACCGCAATATTTGGACCAGCTCGCTGCTAAAATAGGCAGCCTGAAACGCCGTTTCGCACCCAAAAAACTAGCCCACGCGTTGAGCAACATCACGCGTGGGCTGTTTTGTGTTTCTTGCTAAGGGTTTAACGTTTTTCAGGCTGCATCATGCAACACCGCCGCAATCAATTCCTGCGCGCCATCATCCGCTAATTTTTTCGCTACCGCGCGTCCAAGCGCATCGGCGTATTCGGCAGGCGCTTGGGCTTGCGCGGTCAAAATAACCGAGCCATCGGGATGCCCCACCAAGCCGTTAAGCGTGAGCAAGCCGTGTTCATCAGCCGTGCAATAAGCCGCCAGCGGCACTTGGCAACTGCCGCCCAGCGCACGCGCCAGCGCACGTTCCGCGGTTACGCAAGCGGCGGTTTTCGGATGATTGAGCGGCAGCAATACTTCTATTAAATCGGTGCGATGGGCAGCGATTTCTATGCCCAATGCGCCCTGCCCTGCGGCGGGCAAACTATCAGCAGGCGAAAGCGTGCTGCGAATGCGCTCGTGCAGCCCCAGCCGTTCCAGCCCTGCCGCCGCCAAAATAATCGCGTCATAATCGCCGTTATCTAGCTTGGCAAGGCGCGTTTGCACATTGCCGCGCAAGGGGCGAATCTCCAAATGCGGAAAACGGGCGCGCAGCTGGGCTTCGCGGCGCAGGCTGGATGTGCCGACAATCGCGCCATGCGGCAAATCTTCCAAACGCTCGTATTGATTGGAAACAAAGGCATCTAGCGGATTAGCGCGCTCGCCTATCGCCGCCAGCGCAAAGTCTTGCGGCAAATCCATCGGCACATCTTTAATAGAATGCACCGCCAAATCGGCGCGATTTTCTTGCAGCGCGGTTTCCAATTCTTTGATAAACAAACCCTTGCCGCCAATTTTAGACAGCGTTTTATCCAAAATTTGATCGCCTTGCGTGGTCATGCCGAGAATGTTGATTTGGCACTGCGGATACAGGTTTTGCAACTGGGCTTGAATATGGCGAGCTTGCCACATGGCAAGGGCGCTTTCGCGGCTGGCGATGGTGAGCGTTTTAGGATGGGGCATGATGTTTTGCAGATGAAATCGGCAGCCTGAAAATGGTTTTGGCTTGGCAAAAGCGCGAAAAGCCATTTTCAGGCTGCCTTAGGTTGAAAAATAAAGATTAAGCGGTTTGTTTTTGCTGCGCAAAAGCGTGTGAATGCGTTATAACTTCGTTGCAGCCTTTGCTTTTCAGGCTGCCGATTATGCGGGGGCAATCGGGATTTTATTGGCGGCGGGGCGCAAGATTTCGCGCGTGGGCGTGTTCACCAAATCCGCCAGCGTGTAGCCATCCAAATGATTGATAAACGCGGTTAAGCCGCTGTTTAAAATTTGGCTTAATCGGCAAGCGGGGGTAATCAAGCATTGGTTGTTGTCGCCAAAGCATTCGGCAAGCTGCAACGGCTCGGTTACGCGCACCACCATGCCCACGCGGATTTCTTCAGGCGGTTTAGCGAGTTTTAAGCCGCCGCCTTTGCCGCGAATGCTGGTTAAAAAACCGCCTTTTACCAGCGCGGTTACCACTTTCATTAAATGGCTTTTGGAGATGTTGTAGGTTTCGGCGATGGTGGCGATGTTTACTAGGTTTTCATCGTTTACCGCGGCGTAAATCAGCACACGCAAGGCGTAGTCGGTTTGTTGAGTTAAATACATGTTGTTATTTTGTTGCAGGGTTGGGGGTAAAGTTTCATAATACGCGCATCTTTTTGCCAAATTTTACAACAACACAAAAAAATAGAAAGCACAAATCATGAAACGCCATTCTACCTTAATTCAACTATCACATGAACATCATCACACGCTGGCGCTTTGCCTGCGCATTTTGCGCGCGCCCGAGCAAGATCATCAAAAAGACATCACCGAGCATTATATTGATTTAGAACAACATTTTATCCACGAAGAAACGCTGTTCGCACCCTTGTGGGACAAACTTGACCGCGCCGATTTGCGCCAGCGCTTTGAATACGACCACGCCGAATTGCGCCGATTATTCCGCGAAGCGCAGTTTGACCACGCCGAATGGAACACCACCTTTGCCACCATGCTGCGCGACCATGCGCGATTTGAAGAGCGCGAGCTGTTCCCCGCGATGGAACAAAATGCCCTGCCACCAGAATGATTTTCAGGCTGCCTGATGCGGTAATAAAAGGCAGCCTGAAAACAAGATTGAACAACGCTAAAACAATCCATAACCACAAACCACCTCCAAGGAAGCCCAACCATGAGCTTAGAAAACATCGCCGAGCCCACCCCGCCACAAATCCCGAAAACCACCCTCTCCTATCTCAACCCCAATCATCCCGTGTGGGCGATGGCGTTTCGCCCGCTTTATTTGCTCACTGCGCTGTATGCCGTTATTTCCATTTTGCTGTGGGGCTTTGGCTACACCGGCACACGCGCCATGCCCGCCTTTTTGTGGCACGCGCACGAAATGGTGTGGGGCTATGGCGGCGCGGTTGTGGTTGCCTTTTTGCTCACCGCAGGCGCAACGTGGACGGGACAACCGCCCGTGCGCGGCAAATTTTTGATGGCGATTGTTGGCTGCTACATCGCCGCTCGTCTCACCGCTTTTTTGCCGTGGGGCTGGCTCACAGGATTGTTTGGCACAGCGTTTTACTGGCTCGCCAGCTATGGCATGGGCGAAGCCGTGTGGGTGAGCCGCAATCAGCGCAACTACATCGCCGTTGCCGCGCTGTTTTTGCTCGGATGCAGCCATTTGGCGTTTCACATCGCGCAGGGCAGCAATCCTTCCGCGCTCACCAACGGCTTGTTGGCAGGCTTGATTCTCGTTGCGGGCTTTATCGGCTTGGTGGGCGGGCGCATCATTCCCTTTTTCACCAGCACGCGGCTTAACACGCCCCGCGTGAACAGCCCACAATGGGCGATGGTTGGCTCGCTGGTTGCGCCGATGGCCGCCGCCGCGTTGATGATGACGCAAACCGCCGTTACGCTCGCGTTTTACTTTTTGCTGTTTGCTGGCATTATGGGCTGCGTGCAAAGCAAGCGCTGGTTTCACAAAGACATTCTCGGCGAGCCGATGCTGTGGACGCTGCATTTGGGCTACGCGTTCACATCCATCGGCTTGGTGGTGCTCGCGCCAGGCTTAGGCTTCAGCAACCCCAAGCTCACCAGCTTGGGCACGCATCTAATCGCCGTGGGCGGCATCGGCTTGCTCACATTAAGCATGATGACGCGCACCGCGCTGGGGCACACAGGGCGCACCATCTACCCCGTGCCCAAATATCTGCCCTATGCCTTTTGGCTGATGATTGCCGCCACCATCATGCGCGTTGTCGCCGCGTTTGTGCTGCTGCTTGCGCCAAGCTGGTATCAACACGCCCTTGCTTGCACTTCGCTGCTGTTTGCCGCATCGCTGGCGATTTATTTCGTGCGCTATTATCCGTGGCTCACCCAGCCGCGCATTGACGGCAAAGCAGGATAATCGTGTAAACAAAGGCAGCCTGAAACATTGAGCAAACAGTTTTCAGGCTGCCTTTTTCCATCCACCCAAGGCAGCCTGAAAACGTGTTTACAAACTTCTGCGAAGCCTAAACTGCAACGCATCTCCATTTTCAGGCTGCCACAACCCACCGAGTAAACCATTATGACCACACTCACTATCGCCGCCATCCAGCTCACCAGCACGCCGCGCATTGCCGACAACATTGCCACCATGCAAAAACTCGTTGCCCAAGCCGCCGCACAAGGCGCAGATTGGGTGCTGCTGCCCGAATACTGGGCGATTATGGGGCTGCGTGATGCCGACAAACTCGCCCATGCCGAACCTTACGGCGCAGGCATCTTGCAAACCGCGCTCGCCCAAACCGCCCAGCAGCATCAAATCCACCTATTCGGCGGCACGATTCCGCTTGCCAGCAACACAGCGGGCAAAGTCCACAACAGCCTGCTGATATACAGCCCCAGCGGCGAATGCCTATCGCGCTACGACAAAATCCACCTATTCAACTACCAAACCGCCAACGAGCGCTATTGCGAAAGCGACACGCTAGTGGCAGGCGAAACCATCCCCCAGCTTTGCATCAACGGCTGGCGCATCGCCCAAGGCATCTGCTACGACTTGCGCTTTCCCGAGCTATTCCGCGCCCAATCGCCTGCCGACATCATCATGCTGCCCGCCGCCTTCACCCACACCACAGGTCAAGCCCATTGGGAAATGCTGCTGCGCGCCCGCGCCGTGGAAAACCAATGCTATGTTGTCACCGCCGCGCAAACAGGCACGCACGAAAACGGTCGCCGCACCTTTGGGCACAGCATGATTATTGACCCCTGGGGCGACATCATCGCCATGCAGCCTGAAAACGAGGGCATCGCCATCGCCACGATTGATAGCGAGCGCCTGCGCGAAATCCGCACCCGCTTGCCTGCGTTGCAGCATCGTGTGTTGTGAGCGATGAAGGGTTTTCAGGCTGCCTCAATGCAATCACGCATCAAGGCAGCCTGAATGGTTTGTTGGTTACATCGTTTGCATAATCATGACAACACAGCCCTTTGCGCCGTTTTCAGGCTGCCGTCAATCTAATCTAACCGCCACGCCTTTTGCCACCGCCTTCTCACGTTGATCATAACGTTCAAAAACAATCTGTTTCTTTTTCTCGTCATACGACAATTGCCGCGCTGGGCTGCTGTATTGTTGCAAAATCTTAGGCAATGCGGCACGACGCTCTGTTTCAGGCAGCGCATATAACGCAAGGGCAGCCTGAAACGCACGTTGTTGCATCAACATATCCAGCAAACTATCGTTATAAACAGCATAATCCTGCGCAACCGTGTCTGCCGCCTTGCAACCCACAAAATTCCCCCAACACGCAGGGCGTAATGCCATGCTGTTATTCTCTTTGGCAGGCGGAGCGGCAAATTCCAACTGCTTATCTTGCCTAACGGCTTCTTTGCTTGCTGCCGTGCAAAATTGCGCCAAATTTTTTGCTTGTAAACGGCGGGCGTGTTCATACGAAAACCACATATTGTTCAATACAGGAATGCGCACCAAGCGTGCCAAAAATTTTGCCCTCCCATCCATTTTCGCCACATCGTCTGCCATCCAACTTTGCAACGAGCCATCAAAAGCACGAAATTCGCCCTGCATTGCCGCGCACAAATCGGGTTCATTGCGAACAAAAGAAGCAAACGCCACCGCACAATTTTCAGGCAGCCGTGTTGCCCATTCGGGCTCTTCTGCCAACATTTCCGCCGCCAATTCGGTGTTGCGCGCCACCACAGCACTGCCCACCATCGTATCAACCAATCCCCCTCGCGAGCGCAGCAAAACCCGCCCTGTGCGTATATTGCGACATATCCGCGCTAACGCGGCTTCTTTGCGGTTTTCCACCCAATCCACCGCTGCCACAATGCGTTGCGCCACCACAGGCGCAAAAGGCGGAAATGCATCAGTATATTGAATGCGGTAATCAAAATTATCATATTGCGACAACGCATCAGCATTGGCTAACAGCTTGGCAAATTGTTGCAACCTTTGCCGATAAACAGGCAACTGGCGGCGCACCGTTTCCAAGCAGCCTGAATCGCTATTTCGCGGCGGACAAGATAAGCTGTCTTTGGGAATATCAGGCAACTTGGCGGCGCGAACTGTTTGCGGCAAGGCGTTTGATGTTGCTTCATCTTTGTTTTGCAAGGCGTTGCTGCCGTATTGCGCGATCCATTGGCGGCGCGTGTTAGCATCGGCAACATCGTAATTGAGCAAAAACAATGCATCGCCGCCTGCGCTTGGGCCAAGCGGAGCGCTTTGCACAAGACGCAAACTTACATCCATTTGTTTTTGCTCATGCTGGCGAACGCAATAGGAAATAGTAAGCAACAGGGCGGGAATAAAAAAACGCTTGGCAAGCACAAACAAGATAATGAGCAATTTTTTCATGGGATGGCTTTCAAGGTTGGTGGCAGCCTGAAAAAGGTATAACGGTATTTCAGCATGAACTGTGCCTAAATGCTGGCATCCCGTTTTGATAAAAATAACGCGCCCAAAACATTTTCAGGCTGCCTAATGCAATCCACATCAAGGCAGCCTGAAATCCTAAAAACCATCCCAACTCATCCAATCAAAAAATCATCTCCAACACCCAAAAACAGCCCACCGACAACATCGCCGCCGCAGGCAAGGTAATCACCCAAGCTAAACCAATCGGCTTCATCATTTTCCAGTTAGCGTTGCGGTTCACCATGCCAATGCCCAAAATCGCGCCCACCAAAATATGCGTGCTAGACACAGGCAAGCCCAGCGCGGAAGCCGCCATTACCACCGAAGCGGCGGATAGCTCGGCGGTGAAGCCTGATGATGGGTGCAACTCCGCCAAATCTTTGCCCACGGTGTGAATCACTTCCTTGCCGATAAACCACAAGCCCACAATCAACGCCACGCCGAAGGTGAGCATCACAATCGGCTGCAATGGCTCGGATGCGTTTACATCGTTGGCGCGAATCACATCCAAAATCACAGCAAAAGGCCCCAGCGCGTTGGAAATATCGTTCGCGCCGTGGCTAAACGCAAAGCCCGATGCGGTAAACACTTGCATCCACGAGAAAATTTGAAACGATGCTTTGCCGATGTCTTTGCGTTTCAGGTTTTTGGCGTATAGAAACGTTGCTGCCCAAATGCCCGCGCCCAGCATCAAAATCAAAAACATGCTGGTCATCGGCGCGATGCCCAGATGCAGGTTTTTCAAGCCTTTGAAAATCAGCATGGACGAAATCAGCATGCAGCCCAAGCCCGAAATGGCGGGAATCCATGTGTAAAACGCTTTGAACACATCAATTTGCTCTTTGCGCTGGTTGATTTCGTGCAAGCCTTTGTAGTAATTGGATTCCAGCTCGGCGGGGTCAAAATCGTCTTCGCCGTAGATTTGCGCGTCGCGTGCCATCGCGGTGGAAACTTCAATTTTTTGTTGCTCATCCAGCGCGTCAAAGCGCAGGCGGTGTTGTTCTTTATAGGCTTTTTTCTCGGCTTTGATGGCTTTGAGTTGCGCGGCGACGGTATCGTTGTAGTCCAGCACGTTTTTCTTGATGATGGTGTACAGCGTGTAGGACACGATGCCGCCGAGCATGGGCGAGAGCACCCAAGAAGCGGCGATTTTGCCGATTTCATCCCATTTCACCAGCGAGAATGGACTCGCCTGCCCATTAGACAACTGCCAGCCCAATAGCACCGAGCTGCCCACAATGCCGCCGATGATGGCGTGCGTGGTGGAAACGGGCAGCCCTTTTTTGGTGGCAAACAATAGCCACAACGCCGCCGCCAGCAGCGCCGACATCATAATCAGGATTAAATCCAACGGCTGCATGGGCAGCGTGTTCAAATCCACAATGCCTGTGCGGATGGTGTCGGTTACTTCGCCGCCTGCAATCACCGCGCCGCTCACTTCAAACACAGCGGCAATCAGCAGGGCTTGCGGCACGGTGAGCGTGCCTGCGCCCACGGATGTGCCAAACGAATTGGCAACATCGTTGCCGCCAATGTTAAACGCCATAAACACGCCAAACAGCGTTGCCAGCAAGAATAGGGGCACTTGGTGGTAATGCGTGTAGCCCAATCCCCAAAAGATAAAATAGCCGACCATGCCAACGAGCAAGATGGCAAAGGCGGCGTTTACTTTGGGCATAGAGTGTTGCTTGGATGCCTGCGGCATGACTTTCCCTTTGGTGGAATAAAACGGGCGCATTGTAACGCGAGATGGAAATTTTTGTGTGATAAACGTCAAAATATTGTTGGGTTGCGTGAAGCGCCATTTACAAAACTCGCTACAAAACACGCCATCAAGGCAGCCTGAAAATAGGGATACGCCTGCTACTCTGCTATAATAGCAATAGCGCGTTTTTGCATCACCCCCTTTTCAGGCTGCCTATCTTTACATTTGCCGTTTACGCTTAACACGGCAGCCTGAAAAACCATCACTCTCCATTTTCAGGCTGTCTTATGAAACACCCCAATCTCAATATCTCGCTCACACTCTACACCCTGCTTATGCTGCTCATCCCCATCGGTTTTTGGGCAAACACCTACACATGGACGCTGGCGCAAAGCGCGCAAACACCCGATCTCAACCAATTTCTCATCCTGCTCACCACAACAGGCGGCAGCAAGCCCTACGCCATCAGCTTTTCCATTGTGTTCACACTCATCCTTGCCTATTTTGTGCGCCGACAATATCGTCCGCTCACCGTGATTGCCGTATGCATCTGTGCAGTCGTCGGCACGCAAGCCATCAAAACAGGCGCCAAAGCCATTTTCAAAGAACCGCGCCCCTATGTGGTGCAACTTGCCGAGCAAATACACATCAGCACCGCCGATTTCTACGCGCTCAAAAAACCGGAAAAACGCGAACTCATCGCCCACACACCGCATAATCCCGACGAGCAAATCCTATCCGATTACCAACAGCACGAGCTGGGCTACTCCTTCCCATCAGGGCACACCACCTTCGCCGTGGCATGGCTGCTGCTGGTGGTCGGCTTCACGCAAAACTGGCGCGAGGGAAGCCGCATCGCCGCCCGTTGCCTTGTCGCGCTTTGGGCGGCAGGCGTGTTGTACAGCCGCGTGAAGCTGGGCGCGCATTTTCCTATGGATTTGTTTGCCTCCACGCTTATCGTTTGGGCATGGCACATCGCCCTATTTCGCTACGGCCTGCCCTATTTCCACCAACGCTTTGGGCAACCAATAAAGGCAGCCTGAAAACGCGTTTACGCGCTTGCGCGAAGCTAAAAACCCATCTGCTATAATTTCCCACCTTTTATTCCCAAGGATTTCGCATGAATTTCGCCTTCTTTTTCGCAGGACAAGGCTCGCAAAGCCTGAACATGATGAACGGCTTTGACGGCATCGCCGAAGTGAAAGCCACGTTTGACGAAGCATCCGCCGCGCTCAATCAAGACCTTTGGGCGATGATGAACGGCAGCGACGCCGACATCATCAGCCAAACCATCAACACCCAGCCGCTGATGCTCACCGCAGGCGTGGCAACTTATCGCGCCTATCTCGCCGCAGGCGGCAAAGCGCCGAGCGTGGTGGCAGGGCACAGCTTGGGCGAATACACCGCCTTGGTTGCCGCAGGCAGCCTGAATTTTGCCGATGCCGTGAAATTGGTGCGCCTGCGTGCTGAATTGATGCAAACCGCCGTGCCGCAAGGCGTGGGCGCAATGGCGGCTATTTTGGGCTTGGAAGACGAGACCGTGCGCCAAATCTGCGCCGCTGCCGAGCAAGGCGATGTGTGCGAAGCCGTGAACTTCAATTCCGTGGGGCAAGTGGTGATTGCGGGCAACGCTGCCGCCGTGGAACGTGCCATGAGCGCCGCCAAAGAAGCAGGCGCAAAACGTGCCTTGCCGCTGCCTGTTTCCGTGCCATCGCATTGCCGCCTGATGCAGCCCGCCGCCGAGAAACTTGCCATCGCCTTGCAAGACGTGGCATTTAGGCAGCCTGAAATCCGTGTGATTCACAACGCCGATGTCGCCGCATACAATGATGCCGCCCAAATCAAAGACGCGCTGGTGCGCCAGCTATACAGCCCCGTGCGTTGGACCGAAACCGTGCAACTGCTGGTGCGCGAAGGCATCACCCAATCTGCCGAATGCAGCCCTGGCAAAGTGCTGGCAGGGCTCGCCAAACGCGCCGATAAAAACATGGAATGCGCCGCGCTTATCTCGCAGCAAGCCGTGCAAGACTTTATCGCCGCACATTCATAAACATGAAGCGTAAACATTAGGCAGCCTGAAAATGTCGTTTAAGCAACGCTTCAAGCAATTCAAATCCGATTGGCGCAACGCGCGGCTGAGAGTGTGCAAAATGTGGCTAGACCGCGCACCAACCGCTGCGCCCGCGCCCAGTCCGCAAAACCTGCGCGCCATTTTGTTTTTGCGCCAAGATGGCAAAATTGGCGATTACATCGTTAGCTCGTTTGCCTTTCGCGAAATCAAAAAAGCCAATCCCGCCATTCAAATCGGCGTGATTTGCAGCGCCAAAAATCGGCAATTGTTTGAAAACAATCCACATATTGACGCGTTGCACGAAGTTCAGCCCAAATCCACGCTCAGCTATTACCAAGTTGGCAAGTCGCTGGCAGGGCAATACGATGCCGTGGTTGACCCCACGCTGTCGCTGCGCCCGCGCGATTTGCTGCTGCTGCGCGCGCTCAACGCTAAGTATTACGTTGGGCTGGGCAAAGCCGACTATCAATTGTTTAACCACAACATCAGCAACACCCAGCAACACTTCGCTGATGTGTACGCCCAAGCCCTGCACGAGTTAGGCTTTGCCGACATCAACACCCAGCCCGAATTGCCCAGCAATCCCGCATCCGAAGCTGCCGTGCAAGATTTTTTGCAACAACAGGGTTGGCAAGATTACATCGCACTTAATTTCTTCGGCGCTGCCAATTCCCGCCGATTTAGCCTAGAAGCCATCGGGCAAACACTTTCCGCTTTTCAGGCTGCCTTTCCCGCGCAAAAATTCATTTTGCTCACCTATCCCGAAATCACGCCCAGCCTAGTTGCCCTGTGCCAACAGCAGCCCAACGCCACGCTCTATGCTGCCACCCAAACCATCCACGACAGCATCGCCCTAATCCGTCATGCCCAAGCTGTTTTAACACCTGATACCGCCATCATCCACATCGCCGCCGCATTAAACAAACCCATCATCGGGCTATACCGCCAAGACACGCAAAACTACGCCAACTGGTATCCCAAAAGCGAAAACGCCCAAATCATCTGGTTTAACCAACACATCCAAGAAATCACCCCCACGCAAATGATTGCCGCCTTGCAAAACATTATCCAGCCATAATCCAAAGGCAGCCTGAAATCCATGAATGCCCCACACGCCCCAAAGCCCACCCTATTGCTCGGCATGATAAACGACGCAGGCATCGCCAAAATCGTCGCCCAATGCCTCGCGCACCACGGCTTCACCGTGATTGACCACTCGCTAGACACCTTAACCTTCCACTATCCCAACCTATGGGCGCGACTGCGCGTGCAAGCGCAAAAACTGCTGGGCAATTCACACGCCAAACGCGACTACATCATCGCGCAAAAACAACAACAAATCGCCGCCACCCTCGCCCAACACCCCCACTACGACCACGCCCTATTTATCCGCTCCGACATCTACCCCGAACACTTCCTGCGCCAAATCAAACAAAAAAGCCGCCAAATGGTGAACTACCAATGGGACGGCATGGCACGCTTTGCCGCCGCACAAAGCCAAATCGCCCTGTTTGACCGCTTCTACGCCTTTGACCCCAACGACATCGCCCAAAACCCCCAGCTTCTGCCCGCCACCAGCTTCTATTTTGACCACCTGCCCCCCGCGCAAACTAGCGACCCGCGCATTTACTTTCTCGGCGCACACCGCAGCGACCGCATCGCCCCCATCGTCCGCTTTTGCCAACACGCAGAGCAAGCAGGCTGGGCGCTCAACTTCCAAATCGCCCGCGATGGCGCGCAAAACATAGAAGCCCACTACCCCGTAAACAACATCCAGTTCCACAACGGCATCAGCTACCAACAAAACCTAGACTACGCCCGCAGCAGCGCCATCCTTGCCGACTTCGTTATCAGCACCCACAAAGGACTATCACTGCGCACCTTTGAAGCCATCGGCTACCGCAAAAAACTCATCACCACCAACGCCGAAGTGAAAAAATACGATTTCTACCACCCCAATAACATCTTTATTTGGAACGGCGAAACCTTTGACGGCTTAGACGCATTTCTCGCCGCGCCGTATCACGAAATAGACCCCGCTATCCGCGAAAAATACAGCTTTGGCAACTGGATACTCTATGTATTAAACATTGAACCGCATCAGAAAATCAACCTGCCCCTGCCCTAATAAGGCAGCCTGAAAACAAGCAACGCGAGTTGCTGCAAAACGAACTCCCCATTCCATCCACCTATCATGCAAAACAAAAAAACCGTCCTACTCGCCATGCCTCCCATTTTCAACATCTACCAAGTCGTCGCCGAAAACCTGCGCCACCACGGCTTTGAAGTCGTTGAATTTATCTACGAAGAACAAAAATTCGTTTACACCAGCATCTGGCAACGCATCAAAAAACTGTTCTACCGCAATCTCCTGCGCCAACGCGAATACAAAAAAGAGCAACTGTTCAAGCCCTATCTGCCCGAGTTCCAACAAAAACTTGACCGCATCCAAGGGCAAGCCGACTACTGCTTTATGATTTGGCCCGGCGTATTCCCCAGCAGCTTCATGCAAACCCTGCGCGACAAAAGCCGCCTGATGGTGCATTACAACTGGGAAACCTTAGAATTTCTGGAACATGAGTTCTACAAAATCCGCTATTTTGACAAATTCATGTTTTTTGACCCCTACGACATCGGCAAACGTCCCGAATACGCCGAAAAACTCGTGCCCATCACCAGCTTCTATTTTGACTGCCTGCCCGAAAGCAACGAAAACAACCACAGCCTATTTTTCATCGGCACACACCACAAAGAACGCGTTGCCGACATCCGCGCCTTCTATCAAGCCGCCAAGCAACTCGGGCTGCCGATTGACTTTCGCATCGCCGCCAAAAATTTAGACCAAGCCCGCGCCGAGCTAGGGCTAACTGATATACAATACTTCCCCTACCAAGACGCCCTGCCCTACCGCGAAAACCTATTGCTCACCCAAAAAGCAGGCGTATTGGTTGATTTTTTGAACACCAAACACTACGGGCTATCGCTGCGCATCTTTGAAGCCATCGGCTTTGAAAAAAAGCTCATTACCACCAACCCCACCATCGTCCACTACGATTTCTATCATCCCGACAACATCCTAGTCTGGACAGGCAACAACCACAACGAGCTGATAGCATTCCTCAAAAAACCCTATTTCAGGCTGCCCGAACACATCAAACACAAATACAGTTTTGCCAACTGGATACGCTACGCCTTTGATATTGAACCCAACACACCCATAACCCTACCCAAACTCGTAAAAAAATGAGCACCTTATTTCTCGCCATGCCCACTACCAACGGCATCTACAAACTTATCGCCCAACACCTGCGCGCGCACGGCTTCACCGTGTGTGATCTGAGCTTCTCCGACAACAACGACATTTTCCGCCACCCCACCTTCGGCGAAAAAATCCACATCAAATACCGCAAAAAAATTCTCGGCGA
Organism: uncultured Kingella sp.; assembly: GCA_963520365.1. Taxonomy (GTDB): domain Bacteria; phylum Pseudomonadota; class Gammaproteobacteria; order Burkholderiales; family Neisseriaceae; genus Kingella_B. The sequence goes on along the minus strand of CAUQQW010000001.1, from coordinate 2,863 downwards.
CAAAGAAGCCAAACTGCGCGTGATCAGCGCCAACAATCTCAAACAAATTGAACGCGACAAACAAGCCATCATCCAAGCCATCCAGCAAAACAGCGCAGACAACGCCCTTTTCATCCGCGGCGACATCTACGACGAAGACACGCTGCAACTGATTCGCAACAAAACCCGCGGCAAAATGATTAACTACCAATGGGATGGACTCAGCCGCTTTGGCGAAATTTTCAACAAACTGCATTGCTTTGACACCAACTACGTTTTTGACCCCGCCGATGTAGGCGAACAAAACGGCTTAACCACCCTGCCCGCCACCAATTTTTGGTTTGACCGAATGCCCGAAATCGGCGAAATCCAATCCGATGTCTATTTCACAGGCATCCATTGGCCGGGGCTAAACCGCAGCGACGCGCTGGTGCGCTTTGCCCAATACGCCCAAGCCAAAGGGCTTAAAACCAACTTCGCCATCTACCACATCCACGATGGCGGCGTTGCCGAACACCCCGCGCTCTACCCCCATCCATCTATCCACCCCATTCGCCACAGCAAAGACTTCCGCGACAACCTATTAGACGCGATGCACAGCCGCATCCTGCTGGATTTCAAAAACCCCGACCACAAAGGTATGTCGTTTCGCCCGTTTGAAGCACTGGGCTACCGCAAAAAACTCATCACCACCAACCCCGAAACCGCCAAATACGACTTCTACCACCCCAGCAACATCTTTATTTGGGACGGCAAAACGCTGGATGGTTTAGACGAATTTATCGCCACGCCCTACCAAGAAATTGACCCCGCTATCCGCGAAAAATACAGCTTTGGCAACTGGATACGCTATATGCTGGATATGGAACCGCATCAGAAAATCACGCTACCCAAGCCCTAATAGGCAGACTTTCCCCTTTGTCCAAATCTTTGATTTGGGTATAAAGGGGTATGCCGCAGCGCAAAGCGCAAGGCTGAAAACCATAAAAATACACCTTATCTATTCTCGTAAATATGGTTTTCAGGCTACCCATCCCTTCCTACTCAACCACAAGGACTTCCCATGACAACTCAATCACTTGCAGGAAAAATCGCGCTGGTAACAGGCGCATCACGCGGCATCGGCGCGGCGATTGCCGACACACTTGCCCAAGCAGGCGCAACCGTTATCGGCACCGCCACCAGCGAAAGCGGCGCAACCGCTATTGCTCAACGTCTTGCCCCGTGGCATGGCACAGGACGCGCACTCAATGCCGCCACGCCCAACAGCGTGGAAGAACTGATTGCCAGCGTGGAACAAGAATTTGGCAAGCTGGATATTTTGGTGAACAACGCAGGCATCACGCGCGATAACCTATTGATGCGCATGAAAGAAGAAGAATGGGACGAGATTATGAACGTGAACCTGAAATCCGTTTATCGCGCGTCCAAAGCCGTGTTGCGCGGCATGATGAAGCAACGCGCGGGGCGCATCATCACCATCACATCCGTGGTCGGCACGATGGGCAACGCGGGACAAACCAACTACGCCGCCGCCAAAGCCGCGCTGCAAGGGTTCAGCAAATCGCTGGCACGCGAAGTGGGCAGCCGCGGCATCACGGTGAACTGCGTTGCCCCAGGGTTTATTGACACCGACATGACCCGCGCCCTGCCCGAAGAAACGCGCAAGGCGTTTGAAGCGCAAACCGCGCTGGGCAGCTTTGGCACGCCGCAAGACATCGCCGATGTCGTGCTGTTTTTGGCTTCCGACCAAGCGCGTTACATCACGGGGCAAACGCTGCACGTAAACGGCGGGATGCTGATGCCTTAATCTCGCCATGATTTGAGACAAAAAAGCTAATCATTGCCCCAGCGCATCGCTACAATGTCCACCGTTTTCAGGCTGCCTTACAACATCCTAGGCAGCCTGAAAACCACTTCTTGCCATCCGCATGGGCGCACCGCCCGCGCAATCACCGAAAGGAATCCACATGAAAAAATTACTCAATCTCGCGCTAATCGCCGCTGCGATCGCCACACCGCTCGCCAGCCAAGCTGCGCCTGCCAAAAAAGCCGCTGCCCACGCCAAAACCGCCGCGCAACAACCTGCCCGCGCCAAAGGTGTTTGGATTGACGTGCGCACGCCCGAAGAATTCAACGAAGGACATTTGCAAGGCGCGGTGAACGTGCCACACGATCAAATCGCCAGCCAAATTGCTCGCATCAGCCCCGATAAAAAAGCCCCTGTGAACTTGTATTGCCGCTCGGGTCGCCGCGCCGAAGCCGCGTTACAAGAGTTGAAAAAAATGGGCTACACCAACGTAACCAACCACGGCGGTTATCAAGATTTAATCAACAAAGGCATTCAATAAACCACGCCAAAGGCAGCCTGAAAGCGGATTGATGAGCTTTCAGGCTGCCTTTTTTTAAAGGAATGATGATGTTGCACAAAGCCATTTTTGCTGCCCTACTCGCTTGCGCGCTCTGCGCTTGCCAAACGCCTGCGCCGATGGTGGGCAATGATGCCGATGCGCACGGCTGTCGCGCCAGCGCAGGGCAAACATTTTCGCAATTGCGCCAGCGCTGCGTGCGCGTGTTTGCGGATGCGGATATGCGTTTGCCTGATCCTGAAAATGCAACGCTGGCGGTGTATGTGTTGCTATCGGAAGATCGCCAAACGGCGGAATTGTTTTGGGCGAAGTTGCCGCAGCCGATTCTGATGGAAGCGGCGAAAGGCGGCTATGTTTCCAAGGACGGCAAAATCCGCCTGACGCACCACATGGATAACCAATGGCTGCTGCGCCAATCCATCCGTTGAACGGCGCAACAAAATTTTCAGGCTGCCTAAGCTGTTGGAAAAGGTCGCGTTGTTTACACTTTTTCAGGCTGCCTAGCTTTCGTTTTT